>NZ_JBPFDQ010000016.1:0-73749 GCF_059415045.1 Ferdinandcohnia sp. SAFN-114
ATACAAAAAATTTGTATATACTAGTAAATCAATATTAAACAATATAAAATTAGTTTAGACTTTCTTGTCCTTTTACATATATGGTTAAAAGCAGTGTGATTTCTGATGTGAAATCCACTGCCTCTATTCTATATCTAATTTTATTTATATCTTTTCAAATGCGAGTAACTTTAAAGAGAAACAGATTAGCTTATTATTGACTCCACTTATTGACCATCGCAGGTTTTAAGTCCAGAAAGCTTTATTTTGTCACGATGGAAACTCCACCATCAACAATGATATTTTGACCTGTTACAAAGGAAGATTCTTTAGAAAATAACCAGGTTACCACATCTGCCGCTTCAGAGGAGGTCCCCATTCTTCCTAGGGCATTAAGGCTGTTGTACTTTTCTTCTAACCATTCTGATTGCTCTTCAGTCAAGTTTTCAAATTTTCGTTCGATCATCGGAGTCCTGATTGCACCAGGTGTAATGGCATTAACTCGAATTCCTTTACTCCCATATTCTTGGGCGACTCCGCGGGTTAATGCCAGAATGCCACTTTTCCCAGCTGCATATGCTGTAGTGTATGCCGAACAAATCAAGGCATCCAGGGATGATGTATTAACGATTGAACCAACACCATTTTCAATCATTGCTTGCAGCTCATACTTCATACACAACCAAACTCCTTTGATCGTAGAACCCATCATATGGTCGAAGTCTTCTTCACTTAATTCATGTGTTAATGCAGGCGTACCTTCCGCATTTCCCGCATTATTAAATGCAAAGTCGATTCTTCCAAATGTGTTCACTGTTTCTTTTACCATCTGTTCTACTTCTATTCCTTTGCTTACATCGACTGATAGAAAAAGAACATGTGGACTAATCTGTTTCAGTTTTTCTAGGGCTGAGTTTCCGCGTTCCCTATTACGACCAACTATGACAACTTTCCCACTCTCACGAAGTAATCGTTCTGCTACGGCTAGTCCAATTCCAGAAGTTCCCCCGGTTATAAGCGCCACTTGATTTTCAAATTTCACACCATCCACCCCTTGTGGTTAGAATTATCTAAATTTTACCACAAAGGGAACCTTAACAAGAAACTTTAATTACAGGACTGCACATAAAAGCTAAAAACCTACATAGGAACCAGGATGACAATCGCTGATTCCTACCATAAATAAGCCTTTTTCGTAAATAATTCTAATAACTCCATGGCACTATGTACTTCTTTATCTGGTTTATAGGTAGCATTAGTCGGTAAAGCTTTCTTACGATGATTCATCCAGATCGCTTGCCAGCCTGCTTGTTTTGCTCCGATAATATCTTTTTCAAAATTATCCCCAATATACACGGTTTTGGTTTGGTCAAGGTCTAGTTTCTTTTCAATAAAATCAAATACTTCTCTTTTCGGTTTTGCATGACCAATTGTACCTGAAATAAACGTCATCTCTGCCGGAATCCATCGACTAAGGCTGAGTTGTTTAATTTTCATTGCTTGATGTTTTTCTTCACCATTTGTAAGAATTCCCAGCTGTTTTCCTTCTTTGTAGAGCACATTTAGCAGTTCCTCGACTTCGGGAAACAAGGTAATGTTTTTTTGTTCGGTCACATACGTTTCATGAAAAATAGCTGCTTTTTCTGTATCTATTGGGATGTTAAAGTCCTTACAGGCAGCCATAATTCGTCCGGTTTGCCATTCAAATTGGGATATTTCACCTGCTTCACTTTGATCAAATAATATCTCGCTATACTTACGACTTGCAGTATATAATTGATCAATCTCCTCGTCTGAAAATGGCTCTTGAAAAAGCTTCCTCACCGTTCTATGAAAAGATTGTGCTTGATCATATAGTGTATCATCGACATCAAAAATTATCGTATCCATTTTCACAGCCCTCCTTATATTATGATGATATCACTATTTATCAACTAGAGAAAACAGAGGGCCTCCTTCATCTAATCAAACAAATAAGCAACAGCACTTACACAAGTAAGAATGAGGGATCAGAGCTATTCAGCCCTAATGCTAGTATCAGTTTTTTATTCATATCTTTTTATTATCGGTATATTCATCAATTGCTTTTGGAGCTACAAAGGTTACTGTTCCTAACAGTGCAGCACCTAAACTGTACGCCGTCCATAAAAGGAACTTTCTATCATCCTTGATGTCCTTTTCTTTTCTATCTAATTGTTTGTTTATTCTAACGAAAATTTCCTTTATTGTTCCCAATTTGTCCATTGTTTGACGTTGAAATGTTGCTCTATCAAAAAAAGCAAAGAAAATAGTTCTCTTTGCTTTTCTAAAGTGTTCTGCTTTAGCTACGTAAGCTACCCCTTAACCATGGTCGAGGTCGATAAGGACCGATTGGTATTTGGATTAAACTAGTTTTTTTATGTGAATCCATTTTGTAAATCTTATCACTCATATTCGCATTAAATCCTAGAAGTGGGTGTCCTCCCCATCCAATTGCTGTGGCCGCCAAAAGTAATCTCTGCACCAGCATACCAGCTTCCATTTGTTGAATCCGGTAACCTCTTAGACCTAGTGAAGTTTTTAAGTGATCTCTATCTCCTGCCACGTGAAAGCAGAGTGGGACTTGGGTCAAATTTACATTATCTGCAGACATTCCGTATTGAAGGTCAAGTCGATGGTCTCCAGGTTCTATCTGTTGTAACGAATGAGTAATGCTATCATAAGAATAAGCAGCATCCGGAATTCCCTCAACATTATGAAAACAGCCATACAGTGAGATACGGGACTCCTGCCCTTTTATTTCGTTGTCCAAATCATTTCGATATGCGAAGGAATCTGTTGCCTCTTGTAGTAAACTAGCCAGTTCCAGCTGATTTACCTTTCCAATAATGAAATCCATGTCCGGTGAAAAACGCTTTTGCAAGACCGACGCAAGGTCGTAAGATAAACGATTCACCTGAGGAAGAGTTACTTTAGGACCCCGACAAAATATTCTTTTTTTGGGCTTAATTTTATAAATTGATTCCGTGGAGTCAATAAAAGACTCTTCATTAAGCTTTGTTAACATTGGGTACTCTTGTACCCTCTGTGATCGTAAATAGTAATTATTATTAATTTCATTCAATTTACTAGCTAGTTCCACTGAATTGACGTTACCGTATCTGTCACTCTGAATAATATTCCAGTTTGTTGGTTCTACAGTAAGTGGAATAACCGCATATATGCTTTCTTCTTTTTCGGATAGCCCGAGTAGATGGTTGATTGCCTTATCAAGAAATTGGAAGTATACCCCTGTCTCAAATCCAAACCGTTTTGCTACTTCGAGTAACTGTCCAATCAGAACTCCCGTATCCAACCCTTGTAAACGGAAGGAAAAGTTGTTGTATTTAAAGAAATTTTTCCAAAACATTGTTGATATAAAAACCGTACCAAAACATGTAGACAAATCAATGCGGTTACCAAGAGCTTGGTTGATATAAAAATCGAAATTACCTTCTCGTAGTAATACTAATCGATGGTGTGCAACATCATAGTGGTATACCCCAAAAGGCAAATCCTCCAATTTTAGATAAACGTATAATTCGTTTGGATATAATGCTCCTCCGGAAGGGACAAACCGTCTGTACGACTGCATTAGATCAACGTCTTGGTCCGTTGTGAAGACTGATTGGCTTATTTGACTAAGACCAAATACATACCACAGAAAATGCCCCATTCTGCTATGAGTAGGTTTACTGGGGACATCCTGCTCTTCTAGCTTCAACGGCACATCTAAAGTCATCGGAAAACTCTCCAAGTCACGGTATAATTTATATGTCAAAGGTGAATCATCCCAATCGACTACCTTATCTGGTGGGCTTACTTTATCAATGTCAAAATGTAAGTTGTACAGAAATTCATTCAGACTCATCCTACTACCTCCTAGTCTACTTATGGAAACGGGTGTGGATGTGGGTTAAGCTGTTCTAGTGTAAGAAGATGATTCTCATACCCTAGCTCCATTGGTACCTTCAATACCCTCTCAAGTCCCGTTATTCGAGTAAGATGGTGTCCAAATGTCATCGGTAACATTCCTGGTATTAATACTTTTACACAGTGAAGTCCATTTCGTAGGGTTTCCGATGTCGTTTGATCCACAACAACTACATCGAGTTTCAATCGACGAAACTCCCGGAGAATGTCTTTAAGATCTTTGGTAAGGTCTGAATGTGGTACCTTCAACTTGAATTCCTCGGCAAATGTTCGCAATGGACGACTTTCGTGCAGCAAAAACTTTAGACGCTCTTCCGCTTCCGGCAATCCATAGAGCATGCCATGATCATCCATTTTTTGAACAAGGGAAGAATCATGCAACATATGCAGATACTCTCCCTTGTTCTCCTCAAATTTTTCGTCAAGCGTAAGCATCATACCGGACAGTTCATGAACTGCGCTTTTAGCAGCTCGAATCGGGTCGGGATGCGCTCCTGCTGCACAAATAATATTTAATCCATCTTTCTTTCTGTTTTTTGCCAATGCCCATACGCTTGGAATTCCGTGCTCCATCGTCGAGTTGAACAAAAATATTTCATATCCTGCAACTGCACGTATGCGATCAACCATTAACTCCAATTCCCTATCGTTAGATGAATACGGGTCTAATTGGGGTATGGACATTTGCGCGTACCAGGTCATCAAAAATGAATCACGTTCCACTACTTCCATTATTCCGTAGAAAATAGCCTCTTCTAAGCTTCCTCCTAATGCACATCCGTTTGAGGTTTCATAGACAAAGCCCTCCCCATCGCCTAAGCTGTAATAGGCAAGCAACTCTGGAACAAGAATCGGTCGATCTTGTAAAAGTGAATAGCCCCATACCCAATTCATTGGGCTATCAGGATCAAACGGTTTAAACGGAAAACCCGGTTGAGAATATTTTTCCGGTTCATGAATGCCTACTGTGAGAGGATTTAGTGCTTTTCCCTCTAAATTGCGGAAACTATCATGTACGACAGTTCTTTTGCCACGTGGAGCAAGACCACAGTACCGCTCCAAGCCTTCTAATATCGCAGTCAATTCACTTATTTTGTATGAATGGGTCCGTCCGGCAACTCCCTCGTCACCTATCAGCAAAGGCAAATTAACACCTACATCTGCAAAAGGCGGCAAGAGGTCATACATTTTACCATTTAAAAAGCCAGTCTTAGGATCCAAATAGTCGTCTACTAAGAATGTTTCTAAGTCGTCTATAGAACGGCATCGATAACTGTCAAGGCTGGTCTTAGGACTTGGTTGAAGAGTAATTTTGGCACTATCTTCTGAATCTACGGGAAGTCCACCACACACTGAACAAAGTGGATTAGAAAGAAAGGAATGCCATGAACTTTTTAGAGTTTGCAAGTTCATTAATAGTAGTTTTCCTTCTGAATGAGGGATATTTCCATCTAGAATACGCTTGACCTCTCCAACTATCAAATATGCCATCTGCAAAAGCCCCGTGTTAGATGCCCAAACATCACGAGTAATTCCTCTCTGTTCCGCAAGGTGTTTCTGCATATCCTGCATTTCTATTCGGTCACGGCCAGCCATGAGGCGTCTCATGTCAGCGCATTGGGAACAACCTGTGGAACCTGGTCGAACCAACGGACCAACCACACCCTCTCCAAAGGAAACAAAACCTCGTAACCAGGGGATTCCCTTAGGGCGTAATAACTCTTCTGCTTTTTGATGGATGGAGGGATTCCAGGCTTCATGCAATACTAAAACCAAATTAGTCTCTTCTGGTATTCCTGAGTTGATATCGGGATGACGAATTAACATGTAATGGGAGGCCAATTCTTCGGACACGTGATCAGCTAAAAAACCTTCTCCGATAATCACCACGATAGCATTCATGTGGACTCCACCTTTCTTAAAAGAACACCACACAGTTCAACTTGTTCCTTTTTCCAAAATGGTTCTATTTGAAGTTCAAATACCAATATTTGTTTGTTGTTACGTTCTAATACTTTTATAGCGGAATTCAAAATCTCGGCATGAAACATTCTTTCACAAGAAGGTATTTCAAGGCTGAGTGGGACAGTTTCCTCCAGCTGTACCGAAGAAACTTCCATTGCATGAGATGTTTGAAAATCCCCAATGTTTTCTGCCTTCATAATTGCGTGTTGTAATGCGTTTTCCAATGCCTTTGTGATAGTCAATCCTATACCGCTATACCAGCGGTTATTAGTACCAATCCAAACAACAGGGAATCCAGAAACCTTCTCTCCTAAGCCGATAATCGGTGCACCATTCAACCTAGTCAATACCTGCATATAAAACTGACAGTGCTTATCTTTTAAAGATTCCAATTCAACAAGTGATACAGTATGCTTCCGTTCTACATTTTTTTCACTTAGTTCCTTAACCAAACACTTTTGCAATCCCCTGCATACACTTTCTGCTAACGTTTCCCCCATTCCTACACTGATAAATTCGTTTTTTTCTCTAATACTACCATCTACTTCAAGTTGTGGAGGAGTTTTAAAGATATGATTAAACATTTGAGAAACATGGGCTTCAATCCCGATCAACCCTGCTTCCCTCCGAGCCTCCACATGAGTCAAACCAGCACAGACAATCTCTGGCAACAGTTTAGCAGGCCCATCTGACAAAGGGTTTGCTGCCTGAACCCGACATAGTGATAAGGGAAGTTGCTTCAAATCCCCTTCTTCCCAAGTATGAAGAATTCCTGTTTCAGGTGATGTCACATGATTGAATAATAGAAACAATTTATCCACATCACCACCGCTAACTCCTTCTTTGCTCCTTAAATCTAAATCGTGTATCCGTTTAGCTTCTGCAAATCCCGTCACAAAGGGGTGTGGGATGAAGGAATGCCAGTTCCCCTCCAAAGTATCTAGGTTAAGTAAAAAGAATTGATTATCCTCTTTTTCCATTTCGGTTCTTCTGGTAATCTCTTTGAACAATTCAAAGACGATTACATTTGCAAGCATTGCTCCTGCTATTTCAGAGAAATTGGATAACGACTGATCGTTGTGAAGTGCAGATTCGTGAATGCGCCTCCATGCAGATTCCCAACACCCCTGAGAATTAGGACGTACTAGAGGACCAGCCATACCTATGTGTTCTAAACAAATAGAGGGGAGAAATCCCTTTTTTTCCTCCGTACAAATCTCATTAAGAGCCCGCAATTCCTCAACATCACCCTCTTGTGACACATACAAAATGAATTGGAATTCTTGCACAATTTCCCGCCATGAACTCATCTCATCCTTTTGTGGGTTTAACTCATTTACCATTACCTCTGGGTCGGTTTGACGTGCATGTACAACGTGTTCTGACAACCTCTTTCTATTAGTAGATACTTGATCGGTAATAAATACATGGAACTTTGGTAATCCGGATTCGAGTAATGCAGATACCAAAGATACTAAGAATGGGCCAGCTCCAACCACCAAAACTTTTGACTGTCGATAAAGTTCAAAGCGGTAAGCACCTGAATCTCCGAAATTTTCTAAGAATTCAATTTGAGATGCAAACTTCTTAGTAACATGAGATTGCAATTGATGCGGTAAATCTTGACTAACATCCTGAACAAATCCGTTACGATACAGTGCTTCCGCAATTTCATATACCCGCTCACGGTATGGACCGGGTAATCCTTCTGTTATATTCCCCAACGTGTACTCTCCATTGAACATCGGTATTAGTTTTTGAACCCACTTATCAATCGTATTTCCTTTCATACTGAACGAACTTGTATTATTCCGAAAATATACTCCGTTGTTTGAAACAGGGAGAAAAAACGTGTCTCTTTTTACTTTGAGACGCATAGAAGGGGTTAATTTTGTCATTTCGCTCCTCCTTTACAAAATATCCAACTAAGGTTTCTATACCATCACAGTCACTATAATCCTATGTACAGAAATTTGTCTTATATGTCTAATCTTAGAGAGAAAGCCCCTAAAGCAATTTTTTAGGGGCTGCCTTTTTAATAGGCTAGATTAGTTTAATAATTAAATTCGAATTAATAACCTCCACAACGGTGTCCGCCTCCACAGCGTCCTCCGCCTCCACAACGGTGTCCACCGCCACAGCGTCCACCACAATTAGAGCAACTAAAGCAACTAAAGCAACGGAAACAATTAAAGCAATTAAAGCAATTAAAGCATCGAAAACAACTAAAGCAACTTGAACATCGTCCAAATGTACCGAATCCGCCAATTCCACCTATTTGACGGGCAGATTCCTCATAATACTGATTTGGGTCCCAAGGAACTGCTTCGCTCGAATGGAAATCTCCAATGTTCAACATTTGAAGTTCATTTTGAAAATTGTTCACGAACATTACCTCCGATTATTCATTTAATAAGGGGTGAAAGTACTTTAAAAGAAAATAGAACGAACAAAATAGTAAAGTAATATGATTAAGTTATATTGGAAATAATTCTAAGTCTTTCCCCAACAAACTATGAACGATTAATGGGTATTGTGCCTGATTCTAATGCCTATTTTTAATTGAAAACAGTTAAGACTATGAATTTACTAAATAGAAAAGCTTATAGACTAGCTTGTCCATGCAACATGACTTTATTTTTGACCAGGATAAATTCCTCTTATCCACCATCACGCTTTATCTAATAAACTATTTTTAGAATTTTTTCGTCCTTCAAAAACATGTTAAATTGTCTAAAAAGAGTTAAATAACAAAAGGTTATTTCATTTATATAAGTAGATAGGAACGTATGATCTATTTCTTTGTTATAAAGACCAACGTCATATTCATAACAGTCATTTTTATGAATTAAAAAGCCAACGTCATTTTAATGACGTTGGCTTTTTTACACTTCTTTGGATTTATAGATTAATTAGACTTAGCTTGTTTGCTCTTTGCTTTACCAGGAATGAGGTGAACATCGACACTTGGTCCAAATCCACTCCATCTGTAACCTGAGACTTCGACAAGGCCGTTTGGTAGGACATCTGAGAGTCTTTCTCTCTTAGAATATTTAGTTGCATGGCCAACCGCTTCTACTTTAAAGGTGTAGCGTTTTCCTTGTTTTAATCCTGTTACAGTATAGCTAGTATCAGATGTTGTCATTTCCGAATTAATCGGTGTGAATGTCGCTCCATCTGGTTTGATTGCTTGACCATTCACATATACTCGGTATCCGATTACATCTTGATTTTTTGCTTTTGCCTCATTCCAGGAAAGCGAAACACTTGTTCCGTCTGTATTAATCATTGCTTCTAGGTCACCTTCAAAATACGGAGCCCCTATAGGATATTGCTTTGCTGTCTCAAACTCTAGAGCACTATTATATGGTGATTTATTACCAGCAAGATCCACTGCTTCAACCTTAATCTTATATGCTGTGCCAGGTTCAAGACCTGTTAATGTGTATTTATTTGATGTTGCAAATCCTACTAACTCTCCATTTGCGTAAATATTATAACCCGCTATTCCAGTGTCATCCTTAGCAACATCCCAAGTGATTGAAGTCCAAGTAAACCCTGTATACACAACGTCTACTGCTTTCCCGCTAAAAGTATCACTAGAAGGAATTTTAGTAGTTGATTCTGATATACTTGTATTCTCTGGTAAAACTGGAGCTGTTTGGTCAGCTTCCCCAATTGTTTTTACCTTAATTTCTGGACCATTTAATGTTCGATTTCCGATTGCATCAGTAGCTTCCACTTTAAATGTGTATTCTTTAGCAGGAGTGAGCCCCTCAACAGTAAAACTAGTTTGATTAGTTGTTGTATAGTCTTCATTGAGTTTTTCACCATCTTTAAAGATGGTGTAACCCGTAACTCCTACATTATCAGTAGCTTCATCCCAAGTTAATGTCACACTTTTTCCGTCAGGTGTAGATTCTGCTTGAATACCTGCATTTTCAGACCATTGGGGTTGTTGAGTTGCATCTACTGGAGCGTTTGTCGTATTTTCAAAGATAAGTCCAGTAGAATTTTTAATTCTCCATGGATTTCCACCGTTATCCTTCACATTTGTAAAAGATACATTAATAAATTTGAAGCCTTTTGCGTAATTCATATTAACAGAATAGACATTATCGAATTTGACATTTTTAAATGTTATATTCTCATGATAAACCTCGCCAGCATCATTATTCCCGTTAACTAGAATGGCTTGTTTTTTACTACCGCCTTGATTTCGAACAGTTGTATCTACAATCTCCATATCTCTAAATTGCGAGATAACCTCTGCTGGTTCGTATAAGATTGAAGCGTTCGCATCCGTATATGAGGAAGTGAAGACAAATGGACCGTCTCCGTCAATACCTTCTAAGGCATTGTTTCTGAAAAGGATATTTTTTGCCCCACCACCCATTGGTGTATTTGTCTTACTACGTAAACCGACATCCGTCTTATACATGATATTATCTTCAACTAAGAAGTCTTGGATCCACCCACCTGTGTGACTACCGGTGACAACCCCTCCATGTCCCTCGCGGATATAGTTGTTGAATATCCAAGCATTTCCGGTTGGTTCACTATTAGATGCTGCTTGTCCCATACCAGATGCGAAATTAATAGCATCATCACCAGTATCAACAAAGTTATTGAATACCATGATATTTTGAGAGTCACCAAACTCGTAACCATCGGCATTATTTCCATCGTATGTTTTAGAAATGGTTCCATTTATAACGATATTTTTACTATGAAGGTTTACAATCCCGTGATTTGCAGGATTTAGCTGTGTGATGCCTTCGTAATACATGCCATCTACACCACGAACAGTAATCAGATTTGAGCGGGTAGAATAAGCAGACTTCACATCCATACCTAGTTCTTGTGCTGCATATGATTGGTTTGCAGCAAGAATACCAAATGTATCTTCAGATTCAAGGTTTAATGGGCTCATTTTCCCGTTCTCTACTTTTACATTTCCGGTTACTTTTGAATTATTGCCAGCGACGTAACGTGGTAATTCATTTCCTAGTTCATCGACAGTAGGATGATTCTTATCATATTTCCACCCGTTACCATCAATGATGCCGTTGCCCACGATACGAATGTTTTTTAAACTTCCATAATCGTATGTATGTGCATTGATGAGTGAATATGAACGTTCGTCTGTTGAATAGTCATAAAGCCAAAAATTCATACTGTAATCTTCTGCATCTGGAGATCCAAGCAAATACCCATCCACTTGTAATGTCATATCAGATTTAAGCCACAATTCTCCAGAGATAAATTTCCCCTCTGGAATTACCACCTTTGAACCAGGAGTAGCAGCGTCAATTGCTGCCTGAATAGCTTCCGTATCTTTTGTTTCGTCATCTGGGGCTGCCCCAAAATCAATGATATTAAAAATTTCAGGTGCTTTTGTTGTTTTTCCTACAATTTTATTGGAAGGTGCTGATTCCACCCCTTCAGCATTTACTGATGTAACATAAAATTCGTAGGATTTATTTGGTTTAAGATTATTAACCTGAAAATTATGGATTAATATCTTCTCGTGGAAATGATCCTTATCAATATTTTCATAGAAATTATCGATATAGGCTTTTGCTGGTCCACTATTATCTTCTAAAGCGCTTCCAATTTTCTTCTTATTCATGTAGATATTAAAGTCAACGATGTCCTTATACTGTTCCGGCTTTTCCCATACAAGAGTGATGCTGTCTTCATCATAAGCAAGGTTTGGAATCTGTAAATTTACTGGTGATGCAGGTCCATTAGGAGATGTCCCCGTTTTTGCATTCGCTGCCACTACATTAAAGTTACTTGAAACTAATAATAAAGTTAGAAAAACAGATAAAATTATCTTAAAGCTCTTCAAATACTATTCCACCTTCCCATATAATTAGTAATATGAACTTTCTGCCCTCCATTCTTTTAAAAATTTCTATAAACTTTTTAAGATGCTGAATGCATTTAAAAGTTTATTAAAAGGGAATTTAGGATTTCACAACAATGTTAATCTCTTCCATATAAGTACGTATACAATCATTTTATTGAATTTTTAGACAATTGTGGTTATTTCCTCCTACGCAAAAAGTCCTGTATGAAGAAATGATTACTTCCAATGAAATGACTATGATTAACCCGTTTGATTGACATCAACAGCTTTAAAGCCAGTTAAGTGGATTCGGTTTCACCCCGTCTGTCTCTTCTTCAGTAAAAGAACTAAATCGAGCCTCCGATTAGAGTTCTTATGTAGAATACCAGGAATAAAGTTTTTCCTTATTATCTCAACACATAATCCAATACAATATTTAACAATTTATCTATTCAATTCTTAAAAGTTCCAAATATTGACGTGTAATTCGGTGCTTGTTATTATTAGGAAATAATACATAGTACGTAGGGACATGTTATTTGTCCAAATGACTGTGAGGAAAGGCGAGAACAACATGAACAAACCTACAGGAACGAAACGTTTGCAACTTGCATTACTTTTAGGGTCACTTGGACTCTTAGGACCATTCACGATCGATATGTATCTACCATCATTTCCTACGATTGTGGAGGATTATGAAACGACTGCATCACTAGTCCAAGTCAGTTTAACGACATGTTTGTTAGGACTTGGATTGGGACAATTAATTATTGGTCCAATGAGTGATGTACAAGGACGACGAAAGCCATTACGAATATTTCTTATCATGTATTTGATTGCTTCCGTCATTTGTGCTTTTGCCCCATCTATTTATCTATTTATTGTAGGTCGCTTTCTACAAGGTTTTGCAGCAGCAGGTGGTCTTGTAATTTCAAGAGCCATTGTCCGTGATATCTATAGCGGCAGGGAATTAACAAAGTTTTTCTCCTTATTGATGTTGGTTGGTAACCTTGGGCCTATCGTTGCCCCAATTGTTGGTGGTGGAGTCCTTTCAATTACTGACTGGAACGGAGTTTTTATTGTTTTAGCAGGTTTGGGCTTTGTGCTGTTTCTTATAATCTCTATTAATCTAGAAGAATCATTACCTGTAGAGAAGCGTGTGCCGAGTAATCTAACTCGAGTATTAAGTAATTTTGGTTCATTATTTAAAGATCGAGAGTTTCTAGGTTATGCACTAACACAAGGCTTTATCATTGCTGGAATTTTTGCTTATGTTTCTGGTATTCCTTTTGTTTATCAGAATATTTATGGGGTGTCACCTCAAGTATTTAGTTTGCTATTTGGGGTTAATGGTCTGGCATTAATAATCGGAACTCAGTCTGTTGGACGTTTATCAGATATTATCCCAGAAAGAACGTTTTTGAAATTCGGTTTATTTCTTTCCACTACAGCAGGTACTTGTTTGTTAATAGCTCTTTTGTTAGAGGCACCACTTCTAGCAGTTGCGATTCCGATCTTCTTTTTGGTTTGTTCGATTGGTATGATTTCAACAACCTCCTTCGCATTAGCTATTGAGAGCCAAGGACATATTGCCGGAAGTGCTTCCGCCCTATTAGGTTTACTACCATTTGTTCTTGGTTCAATAACTTCTCCACTTGTTGGCGTCGCGGGAGAATATTCAGCCATTCCTATGGGAGTCGTTATATTATCAACGAGTTTACTAGCTCTATTTTCATATTTTGGACTGGTACGCCGAGCATCATTACGTTTACAGACTTCTAAAAAATATTCAGGTTAATCTAAAAAGCAGAGTTTAATAAACTCTGCTTTTTTCTATGAGACTTAAGCTGCCCTTTTTATTAGTCCTCCCTTTCTCTTGTTGTGGTTAAGTTGTTTCAACATCGAAACCACTACCGTAATAAAAGGTAAACCCCACAAAAATATGGCATAAGGAAGATATTCAGTAACCGGTAAGCCCAATACCGTACTACACATAATCGTTAGTACACTCCATGGAATCATGCCTGGAAACAGCATGGTCGAATCTGCCATGACTCTTGCTAGGTCAGCTTTCGTTCGGCGATTTATCCAGTGAGGTAGTAACGTTCTACCAGTAAGGATAATCGGTAATGTCTGATTTGCAGCAATTAGAGAGATCCCTAAGGTAGCAATGATTGTTTTTACGGAATCTTCAACTAAGGTTTTAGATTTATGGAACCATCCATCGACTAATGGTTGGATAACACGATATTCTTCTAAAAGCCCATTATATGCTCCAGCTAATGCTAAAAAGATAAGAAGTGTATACATATTGATGAGGCCCCCGCCCATTCCCTCTATACCAAAGAATAGGGCATGAAAAAGTTGGTAAATGGCAGTTCCGTCGATGAGAGAAATGATACTAGCACAGATTATACTTGATAGAAAAGCATAGACAATACCTTTTCGAAATAATACCACTACAATTAATACAAGTGGTGGCAATAACTTCAAAAAGTATAAATCTTCCCAGCTAAATGCTGCTATTTCACCTTGCTTCAAGTTATATTGAGAATCTAAATAACTAAAAAAGACTATACTAATTAGAATGGCTGGAATAGTAGTTAGTGCCAACGCTCTAAATTGCTTCTTATTAGGAATCTCAACCGTGTGTGATAATAACTGAAAAGCGCTTGAAAAAGGTGAAGTTCGGTCCCCGACAAATGCTCCAGATATCAAAGCACCAGCTACTATTTGAGGTGACAAATGGATTGAAATAGCACTGCTCATGATTGGAATCCCAACGGCACTTAGTGTTCCTATAGAAGTACCTAGCGTCATTGAAAAAAGCATCGCAATGATAAAGGAGAGCAAAAAGAAATGATCAGGTGTAATAATTTGCAAGGCAACAGAAACTAATACTTGAATAGTACCTGCTTCATACCAAGAAGGAAGGATAAAACTAACTAGAAATAAAATAAGAATGACAGTCTGTGTTTTGTTTATTCCCTTTCTACAAATCTTCCAAATTTCACGAAGAGATTTTCCTTTCCCTATTATTAATGAAATGAGAAATACAAATCCAGGTAAAAATCCAATAAATAATGGGATATCAAAGCTTACAGACCATAAAACTCCTGCAAGTGTAATCGTGATGAGCATACATATCTGACGTACTGTAAATCTATCGTTGTTCAGTTTTTTTCACTCCTAATGCTTACTTACTTGTACTGTCCAAAATGCATTATACCATTCATTCATTTCCGATAAAACTAAAACTAACCCCGTCTCAAAATAGAGACGAGGTTAGTTATCTTCCATTTTTGTGTATGATTTTTAATTGCATTTTGCTTATAACTGGTAAACCTTAGAATATTTCTCTTCTAAGTAGTTCACTAGATAAGTAGCATTTAAGCTTTCGCCAGTGACTTTCTTAATTAATTCATCAGGTGTATAAATAGCCCCGTATTTGTGTATTTTTTCTTTCAGCCAATTTTGAATAACGGTAAACTCTCCTCTTTCAATATGCCCGTAAAAGTCAGGGAGCTCCTTCTTAATGGTATTCAAAATCTGGGCTGCATATAAGTTTCCAAGAGAGTATGATGGGAAGTATCCTAAGCCGCCAAATGACCAATGAACATCTTGAAGTACCCCTAAAGTATCAGTTGGAGGTACAATCCCTAAATATTCGTTCATCTTCTCATTCCATACATTCGGTAGGTCTTTTACAGCAATTTCCCCACTAATGAGTCCTTTTTCTATTTCATAACGAAGCATGATATGTAAATTATACGTTAATTCGTCCGCTTCAACTCGAATATACGAAGGCTCAACGATATTAATTGCCCGATAGAAATCTTTCACATCCAGATTTCCTAATTGGTCAGGGAAATGATTTTGGAGATCTTGATAGAAGAACTTCCAAAATTCTTCACTACGTCCTACCATATTTTCTAAAAATCTTGATTGTGATTCATGAATACCAAAGGATGTTCCGTTGCAGATTGATGTTCCTTCTAATTCAGAATTTATGTTTTGCTCATAAATACCATGTCCTGCTTCATGGATTGTGCCAAAGATTGCCGAACGAACATTATCCTCAAGATAGCGAGTTGTAATTCTGACATCCCCTGTATTAATCGATTGAGCAAATGGATGTACGGTTTCATCTAGTCGTCCAGCATCCATATCAAATCCAATTCGCGGAAGTAAGAATTTATTAAACTCTTTTTGAATCTCAGGGTTGTAAAGCTTTTCAAAAACCTCGCCACTTGGCTTAGAAGTTGATAGATTGATTCGATTTAATAAATCAATGCTGTTTTTTCGTAAATCTGCAAAAAGTGGATCTAAAACTTCAACTGTTAATCCAGGCTCAAATTCATTTAATAATGCATTATATGGATGCCCCTCATACCCATAATACTTCGTAAATTCCTTTTTAATTTCCACAATTCGTTCAAGATAGGGAAGATAAACTTCAAAATTATTCGTTTCTCTAGCTTCCTCCCATGCATTATTTGCATTTGAAGTTAAGACAATATATTCATTGTACAGTTCAGATGGAATGCTTTTTGACTGTTTATAGAAGTTATTTCTTTCACGTACAATTGCTTTTGTCACGTCATCAAGTTGCTCATAGAATTTATCTTCTGTTAATACCTCTAATAGCTCACCCATTTCTTGCGAGATAGATAGCTTAAATATCTCCGTTGATAACGTTCCGATGGAATTGGCAAAAAGAGATCGTCCTTTCTTAGGTGCCATTACTTTTTGATCCCAATCTGCTAGAGCAAGTACACTATTTAGATGAGTAATTTTTTCATCTAATTTTTTAAATTGATTGACCTTTTCTTGAAGTTCAGCATTTATTACTTGTTGGTTAGACATACTATACCCCCATTTCGAGTTTCATCCCGAAGAAATAAAATTGACTGTTCAGTCTATAACCTATTATAAATAAAAATTCCGAAAATTAATAATAAAAAATAACAATTTTTACAAAATCTATCTCTCTTTTGATAGTTCACTATTGAGAACAACTTGTTTTCGCATTTCGACAAAACTTCGGGAAATAAAATATTAATGTGTTATATTGTGATAGTTTTTAAGTTTCGGCACCATTATCCTGATAAATTAGAGATTTACTATTAGAATAGAAAAAAGCATGAGGCGTATGATTTCCTCATGCTTACTTAAAACCCTCTTCCCCCACCGCCAGATCTGCCGCCGCCGGAAAAAGATGATCCTCCACCACTATTTGAATTTCTTTGAATCTTTTGTTGAGTTACTCGTGTATTGTAATGTCGGTCCATTTTATTGGTTACAGTAAATGAATTAGATTCTAAATACGTGTGGGCTGTTGTCGTCGAGCGCCCCCTGTTGTACATCGCCATTATCCCAACTGAAATAACGCCAACCCCAATTGCAATAGCAAAATAGATTAAGAGTTCTTTAACTAATTCTCCTTGGGAGGTACTTGATGAATAGGATGTCGAATTATCCGATTGTGCATATCCGCCAGAAGAAGATGGTCCTTCAGGAATTCCATCATTCATCGTAGTCTCAACGTCTGACAAGAATGCTTTCGCACTTTCACCATATGCTTCTTCTGTTAAATAAGGATAGACATGGTCAAGAATTTCCTCCACGGTTACGTCTGGAAAATAATCAACAATTCGATCACGTGTAAAGATATACACTTCCCGGTTATCCATGTCAATTAGATATAATATTCCATCCGCAGTTCCTTCATAACCGAATCCATGGCTATCATAAAAATCGCTTGCATAATCTCTTGCTGATTTTCCTCCACTATCATCCGTTGTGACGATACGGATATCCATTTGAAATTGTTCAGTTAATTGTATGCCTTGCTCCTGCAATTCTACCTTTTCTGTATCTGAGAATAAACCTGCCTGATCAAAAACACGCTCGTTGTCAGCAAACGTAACACTTGCGAAAGCTATTAACGTGAGGAGGAATAATGGAATAAAGAGAACTTTTTTCATTACCATATAAATAACCCTCCTAACGACAGGGCTGTAAAGACACTGGCTGAAATCATACCAAACCATTTACTAGCTCTTCCAATGCTAATTGGCAAGTCCCCCGCAATTTTTCCAGTTTGGCCATTCATTGCAAATATATAGGTCTTCCCCTTATATTGGTAAGTAAACATCCAAACGGGTAATAAAACATATTTTGCTTTAACATTGGAGAGTTTTACGTTTGCATTATGGATCGAAACCGTACTATATCCATGAATCGTACCTTGAAGTAACGTTCCGATATTATTACGAAGAACGTTTGAAATTCTTCCGTACACCTCATTTTGGTTCATATCATACTTTTCGGCAAAAAAGCCTGACAAATAGGACATTGAAAAATCGGTTAAATCGTTATAGTCATAAGGCTCTAAGATGGTCATGAGCTTATCATCCATTTTCTTAGATCCATCTGCTGGTACATCACGGAATATTGCTTTTCCTTCCCGCATCACCTTATAATATTTTGTTTCAGTATACCTGGTATCCCCTCTTGTATAGGTTCTAACTCTTCTAGCTTCACCCTCAATTTTTCCAGAAGTATTACTATCAAATAACCAAAATGGAACATAGATTCCTGAAAGTTTTTCGAGCTCTGAATTTGAAGTGAAGAACTTGGGGAGTAGTGGCTTCCCCTTACACCAATTTATAAATAATTCTTCCGCTTTTTTACGGTTAATTTTAAAAGGAATAACCATCTCAGGGCGATATTCTCCCTCTAATTGCCGTGGGATAATCGTTGGATTGTGGCAATAATAACAAAAAGTTGCGGCAGTGGTATCATCGGTTACAATTTCTGCTCCGCAACTGCTGCACGTATAGCCTGTAGCTTTTTCATCAAATTCCTGATCTAATACCTTTGAATGTTGTAGGGATTCTTTACTTGCTTTTGCTTCTTCCTCTGCTTTTTCATTATTGATAAAATTCTTCACGTCTTCTTCTGTAAATTCACTCAAACAATAATCACAGGTCCAATTCTGGGTTTCCGCTTTGAATGCTAATGGTCCCCCGCAGTTAATACATTTATAGACTACAACCCCCAACCCTTATCACCTCTTTTTCTTCTGAAATATTCCCGATTCAGCACATCATTTATGTTCAAAACGAGATCCACACTCAGGACAGAATTTTGCATTTTGATTTGCAGGTTTAAACCCGCATGTTTGACATGTTAGTTCTTCAGGCTTTTTACTGCCACAGTTTGAACAGAACTTCCCTTTATTTTCTTGGCCACATTGACATTCCCACGTTTCTTTATTAGCTTGTGGTTTGGGAGATCCACATTCTGAGCAAAAATTACCTGTATTTGTTTGACCGCAAGAACATTTCCATTGATTAGGATTTTCCACCTGTTGATTTTGCTGTTTTTTTGCTTGCTGTTGCATTTGCTGACGATTTGATTCAGAAGCAGCTCCCATAAAACCACTGCTACCTTGCATCCCCATTCCCATGCCTAAAAATCCTTGCATCGATCCAGCATCATTGGAACCGGCGGCCTCCAGCCCTCTTGCAATGGCACCTTGGACATATCCTTCACGAACTGAAGGGTCTTGAAGCATAGCACCTTGGTTTCTCATGTTTATCAGTTTTTGTGATTCATCATCATACGTAATACTGTTGATTCCTACGGATTCAACCTGCATTCCGCGCATCCGCGTCCAGTCTTCATCAAGAACTTCTGCCAGATACTTTGCAAGTTCCATTCCCTTTGAAGTGACATGAGAAATTCGGATCCCATCTGCGGACATTTTATTGATTGCCGTTTGCAAAGCATTCATATATTCAGATAAGTATTGTCCATTAATGTCATTGATATCAACATTTGATTTATTTCGAGGAATGGCTTCCATGAAAAACTTGAGCGGGTCAACAATTTTTATAGAATAGCTCCCGTGAGTACGTAAAAATAATTCCGCATTATAAAAATTGTCAAAGTAGTTTATCGGGTTTCGTGTACCAAATTTAATCCCTTTTATCTCTTGAAGATTAATAAAATAAACTTTTTGAGACGTTGATGGAACACCACCGAATTTAAAACGATTGAAGGTTTCGTATAAAGCTTCTTCAAATTGACCGTTGAATAAGGATGGTTGTGAAGAGTTTACAACTTGGTAATAGCCCTCTTCTGCTGTATAATCCACAATTTTTCCTCCGTCAACTAAAAGCATAAATTGATTTGGATACACATGGATGATTGAACCATTTGAAATCGTGGAATCTGTTCCCTTAAAGTTTTGATTTCGACGATCTTTAGCTCGTACTTTTACACCAACGGACATAACGGTTGTATCACTCATCTCCTGTGGTTCAATTACCTCTAGCCACTGATCTGCTAAGTTTCCTTTAACTGCACTAACTGCTGCTTTAATAATTCCCATTTAAACCCCTCCTGCAAAAAACTAAACATTACAAACGAATGTGAAATTTCATTTTTACAAATTTCTCTGTATTAATGTACTACGATTTATTAGGCAATAAGTTTCATATTCAGTTAAATTAAGAAATTTCCTACAAAGAAACAACTGAGTGGAAAAACCACTCAGTTGTTATCATTTCCTATACTAAGTAATTACATCAATAGGGTCTGGCAATACAATCATTTACTTTTTTAATGAGGCCAAGAATACATTTTGTGCCGCATTTACTCCAGCACCGGGCTTGAAGTTATAAGAAAAATCCTGTAAACCTGCTTCCATTAGGGAAACTGCTTGAAGGACATCACTAGGGAAGCAATAGCCCATATGTCCAAATCTGAAAATCTTGCCTTGGAGATGGCCAAGTCCCCCAGCGAAATCTAGGTGATATTCCTTCTTAAGGTGTCCTAAATAGGCTGAAAGATCCAATCCTTCTGGGGCACGAATTGCCGTAATTGTAGGTGATGCATACTCGTCACCCGTTAATAATTCTATTGATAAGGCTTTCATAGATTCCCGAACCATGTTTTTCATGACATCGTGTCGTTCAACCGTTTTTGAAAATCCGCCTTCCTCTTCAATTAAATCGCACACAGCAGATAGCCCCATTATGAGCGAAATAGAAGGAGTATTAGGCGTCATTCCTTTTGCTGCCCACTCCCGATAGCTTAATAGATTTAAATAATAAGCAGTGGTGTTATTGGCCTCAATTACATCCCAGGCTCTTTCACTAACGGCTACAAGTGCTAGTCCAGGTGGAAGCATCATCGCTTTTTGTGAACCTGTTACTAATATATCAATTCCCCATTGATCCATTTCAGCAGGGGCTCCTCCAATACAGCTTACCCCATCGACTATAAATAGCGCGTCAGAATGATTACGCACCACTTCTGCCAATTGCTCAATCGGATTTAAGATTCCTGTAGAGGTTTCATTATACGTAGCAAAAACGGCCTTAATAGTAGATAACGGTTTCAAAAATTCATTGAGGTCTTCCTTTGTACAAGCTTCACCCCAATTTTTAGCTAATTTATGTACAGTTAAGCCATATTTTTCACAAATCGAAACGAAATAATCTCCAAAGGCTCCTACAGTGATAACGACTACCTCATCCCCAGGGGAAACTGTATTTACCACAGCTGCTTCTAATGCTGCTGTTCCACCCGAGGGAAGTAGTAAAATATCTTGCTTAGTACCAAAGATAGGTTTCACACGTTGTGTGGCATCTTTGTATAACTTTACAAATTCTTCAGTACGATGACTAAACATATCCTGAGCCATTGCCAGTTCCACCTTTTTAGGGATTGGAGTAGGTCCAGGATGTCTTAGTATAAGTGGATACATATTAATTACCTCCATTTTGACTTCCACACTAATAATCGCTTTATAATAATGATGAAGCCAGACCCTGTATTGCTTTCCACATTATTCTAACACATTCGGTCGTATTCCGGTGCTTTTTTAGACCTTACGAAAGCAACAATTCACAGCATAGTTGTATTTTTGTGAAAATTGACAACTTCTTTCTACTTCCTATATAAAAGCTTCTGAACGATTTTCATAAAGTCATCTATTGACGGGAAATATGTGTTTTGTTGGTTATACCACTTACGAACTGTATCCACGACCCAAAACGGAACCGCTTTTCCGTCAATCATATGATAATACTCTTCATATCCTTTTTTTAGGTGTTCCCATCTAAAATCATTACCCGGCTGAATGTATTCGGAAACATCAATTATTTTTGCTCTTCCATTTTGCAATAAAATATTTTTTAGATGGATGTCACGAGGGTTTAGCCCCTTGTTCCGAACATAATCTCTTGCATCCTCCACATCCTCTACAACTTGTTTGGGGATATGGATTCCTTGAAGGATACAATCATATAGAGTTATCCCTTCTTCATAGCTTAAAACAAGGTAATGGTCTTCAGAAGCAAAACACTTAGAAAAGAATCGGGACTCCCCTAGGATCTGATAGACATTTACCTCAGCCTTAACCTTGGCAACTTTGTTCTTCGCGTATTTCTTAAATGCATATTCTGGGGCATTAATAGATTGAAAAACGGCTGCATCCGTACCGACACCGATACAGTTTAAATCATCAGCATCACCAATAATGGTGACTGGTTCGTTATTTGGGTTTGATAAAACAGTTATTTTAGATAGTGAATCAAACGCAATTTCCCAATTATGCTCCACATAATCTCTCCAATCGTTAGCTGAATAAATCATATTTATGTATATGAGTATTTGTTCATTTTACGCATTTAATTAAAGAGATAGCAAGGTATTGGTCTTATTCGTCGCAAATTAAAAAGAGGGCCATTAACGACCCTCTTTTGCGCATATTAATTTTTTATAATCCCTTCACCCATCTTGCAGCCATTTCAATCCAATTCTCTATTTCTGGCTGAATGTGATTGTCTCTTCCTTTTGACTGTGTTTCTTCTGTTCCAAGTGATAGTCCATGAACTCCTTCTGGATAAATGTGCATTTCGAGCGGGACTTTCTGTTTTAATAAACTTTGAGCAAATAGCATGCTATTCTCAACAGGAACAGATGCATCAGATACAGTATGCCATAAAAATGTGGGAGGGGTTTCAGGCGTTACTTGGTTTTCCAAGGATAAAAATTCTCGTTGCTCTTGGTCCTCAAACTTTTCTCCTAATAATGCCCTAAAGCTTCCTTCGTGAGCATAAGGACCAGAAGAAATGACAGGGTAACTTAGGACTAATCCATTTGGTTTAATTTGATCCTTCGAATAGGATAATTGTTCTGTTAAAAACTCCTTATCCCAGAACACTCCTAAGCTTGCAGTTAGATGGCCACCTGCTGAAAAGCCCATGACAATAATCTTGTTGGGGTCAACATTCCAGCTATCTGCATTGTCACGAATCAAACCGACTGCATTTGCCAATTGGCAAAGGGCTGTCGGGAATACAGATGGTTCCACACTATATCTAAGGACACTCGCGTGATAACCTTTACTTAGCATTTTTATAGCAACTGGTTCTGCCTCACGGTCAGACGTATGGACATAGCCACCGCCAGGGCAAATGACAATCATTGGTCGTTTACGGTCTGGATCAATACTTACCGAATTATCAAGAAGATACGTGAATAATTCAGCTTTTTCGTTCTTGTGTTTTAGTTCATGTTTTTCGTGAATCATGCTTTCTCACCCTTTTTTAATAATCTTCACCTATATAAATTTTCGACATATATGTATGACTTCCTTCAGGCAAAACAAAAAAGGAGGTTAGCACCTCCTTTTTTATCCCTCTTATTCGTAACGTAATGCATCGATTGGACTAAGTTTTGAGGCTTTGTTTGCTGGTAAGATTCCAAAGATGATACCAATGAAAGCAGAGAAGCCTACGCCGATTATGACAATCATTGGACTTACCGTAGCAGTGATTGGTGCAAATTGAGATACAACAATCGTCCCTAATGTTGCAAGCCCGATTCCGATCATGCCCCCTAGTGAGGTTAATGTTGCTGATTCAATTAAAAATTGCAGTAAAATTCTTCCTCGAGTAGCTCCAAGGGCTTTTCGTAAACCAATTTCCCTCGTTCTTTCAGTTACGGAAACGAGCATGATGTTCATAACACCGATGCCACCCACTAATAATGAAATTCCTGCAATACTACCAATGACTAATGTCATGATTGTTATAACAGTATCAACTTCTTGTTCATATTCAGAAAAATCGTTTACTGTATACATCCCATCCTCGAGTTTTTTAGCCATCGTTAGGGTATCAGCTGCAGAACGCCCGATTTCTGATATTCGTTCTGGATTGTCTGCAATTATAGCTAAACGTTCAATTTCTCGATTGCCAAACATCATTGAAATGACTCCTCGTGGCATGAGCATTTCCCCTGACTCATTATACCGATACTGCTCAGGGATTGGCGACTCGTATACCCCGATTAACTTATAGGGATTACCATTCAAATCGACGATTTCACCGATAATATTTTCTTTATCTTTAAAGAATTTTCCCCTTGCGACAGTGTCGATCATCACTACACGATTTCGTCCATCGTTATCTCTCGCATTGATTGGTCGTCCCTCAACAATTTGGATGTTTCGTGCTGTAAAGAACTCAGGTCCTACTCCGGTAATTTCCATTTCTCCCTGTTGGTCATTATAAATCAACGGCCCCCAGCCTTGGTTTGTAGCGATAACTGCTTTTACACCTGGAACTTCAGAAAGGGTTTCGACGTCATCAGAAGTTAATTCAGGTTCCATCCAGAACATTTCTGAATCTTCTTCTCCTTCTTTTGGCATTGGCTGATACCAAATATCGACTGCATTTTTTTCGATACTAAATAATTCCTCTGTCATTTTCGTTTTGGCCCCTTGGCCGATTGCAACAATAATGATTACAGCCGCAACACCAATGATGATTCCCAGCATCGTCAAAATGGACCTAATCTTATGATTCCAGATTGAGGATAATGCTACTTTAAAGCTTTCTAATAGACTCATAGCCTTCTCCTTTGGTCATCCGTTATCAACCCATCCTTTAAAGTGATAACCCTATTTGCGTATGCAGCAACTTCATCCTCATGCGTAACAATGATAACAGTTCTACCTTCATTATTTAGTTGAACCATTAGCTCCATTATTTGCTCACTCGTTTTAGAATCAAGAGCCCCAGTTGGCTCATCTGCTAACACGATTGAAGGGTTATTTACAAGCGCTCTCGCAATTGCAACCCTTTGTTTTTGACCACCAGAGAGTTGATTTGGCAAGTGTTTGATTCGATCTCCAAGTCCGACCTTCTCCAACATTTGTTTGGCTCTGTCCATCCGTTCCCGCTTCGGAACTCCTGCATAAATAAGTGGAGATTCAACATTTTTTAGTGCGTTGTGACGTGGTAACAGAAAAAATTGTTGAAAAACAAAACCGATATGCTCATTACGCAATTTTGCTAACTTTCGATCCTTTACAAGACCTATTTTTTCATCGTTCAATTCAAACGTGCCCGAAGTTGGCGAATCCAGGAAACCAATAATATTCATTAAGGTAGATTTTCCTGAACCAGATGGTCCCATGATGGCAATAAATTCCCCGTCCTCAATGGTTAAATCTATCCCGTGTAAAACTGGTACTTCAAGAGCCCCGTTTCCATATACCTTTGTAATCTTACTCAACTTCATCAAAGGAGGTCACTTCCATTCCATCGTACATTCCCTCATATGGTGTTAAAACCACGAGATCATCCTTATTAACACCTTCAGTGACTTGGATAAATTCATCATTCATTGACCCCGTTTGAACTTCACGTCTTTGTAAGATACCATCTACTAATACATACACAACTGCTACTCCACCTTCATCCAAAATAGCTGTATGCGAAATTACAGGAAGAATCTCAGTTCCAGGAATTCGAACCTCTAATGAAACGTGGAACCCATGACGAAGGTCAGTTGTGTCGTCTGTAATTCCCACTTTGAAAGGATACATGGTAACATTGCCACCACCCATTCCCGAAAATTCTCCGCCAGCTCCTCCGTCATCATTTGGAAAATGAGAAACGGATTCGACAACACCCTTCCATTCTCGGTCCTTGAATACCTTAGGACGGACAATTACTTCTTGTCCCTGTTGAATTTTGACTGCATCAAATTCACTCATTGTTCCTATTACTTTATATGGTTTATTCGAAATGATATGTATGACCGGCTCTGTTGCACCCGTCTCGGTTGATGCAATATTTTTATTCACTTTTACAATGATTCCATCAATTTTACTAACAACTGTCATTTCTTTTTTCTGATTTGTAATTTCCGCGATTCGTTCATTTGCTGCTGTAATTTCTGATTTTGTATTTTCATATTGTAGCTCCATTTGAACCTTTTCACTTGTAAGTTGGTTTACGTCTTCAACTGGTGGTTCCTCTATTATTTGTTGTGGTTCTGTACCTTCTTCAGTCTTTTCAGGTGTCTCAGCAGCTTTTGTTTTTGGTTTGTTTTTTTGTGCGGCTATTTCTTTTTTTGCTACTTCAATCCGTTTATTTAGGGCCGCAATTTGATTTTGTTCTGTTTTAGCTCTTACCTGAATTAAGTCTCTTTCTCTAGTTGCTCTAGCTAATTCTGTATCTAGCTTAGAAGAATCGTAGACAAATAGCGGGTCTCCAGCTTTTACAGTTTTGTTTTCTTCTATCTTATATTCGCTAATCTCTCCATGCTCTGGATTTATGAATACTTTTTGCTCCCCTTCAGGAACGATTTCGCCTGTTACAAGAATCGTTTCTATTAATTCTTGTTCTTTCGCTTTTTGTACCGTTACATTTACTTCCTCAATTTGTTCTCCAACTGATGCCACACTCTTTTCTTTTATGAAAAAGGCAGCTACTCCACCCGCGATTACCAGGATTCCGATAATCGACAAAATCCAAATTAAAACCTTCTTTTTCTTCAACATACTTCCCCCTATAGTTTTCATTCTCATTAGATAGGTAAATATTGAATATCTCTATCACTGTATCCTTGTTTAATCTATTAGATTGCGATTTTAAAAATAATCAAATTTTACCCTAACCATTAAGACGGCGAAGATTGCTAAAAGGTTTCAATTTTTTACAAATATTTTTAAATTTTTACAAAAAAATCAACCAGAGTAAATCTGGTTGATCTTTTGGATTATTTTCTTTTGGATTATTTTTTATTTGCGCGATATAAATCACGTGTTTTATATCCTTCTGAAAGGATCATTTTCATTTCTTTACGTCGTTTTTTCTTGGTTGCTTCTTGTTTTGCACTATAAATAAACCGAGCCCAATCCTTCCGATAACCTGGAGTTAATGCCTGGTAAAAGCGAAGGATGTCTGGTGTGTCTTTGAGGTCTTCTTCAATAGCAGGAATGAAATCAATATAATCATCAACACATTGGCTTGCCTTTGTTGATTTTACGTTTTTAGTTTTTCCTGCTTCTTTTAAACCAACAACGGTAAAGACATCATCTAATCCGACCATACGTGAAAATTTAATGTCACTTTTACCGATGTAGCCATATTCGTCTGCATCAAGCCCGCTTAACAGATCATCACGATGAATAAAGGTATCATATACTTTATTCCTCTTTTTAGGATAAGCAGCAAAAAAGTAACCTTTTTTATTTAATAGATTATGATCGATAATTTTAGTAACTATTTCCTTTAATGTTTCTAAATCCATTACAAATGCAAAAATTAGATCATAGGAATGTTCCTTAGATAGAGTTGTTTCATAATCTGTTAATCCTTCAAAGTAGTTTTGACCCTCTGGTACATCTAATAGGAGTTTCTTGTTGTATTTAGTTAGGTTTAATTTTTCTACAATTGTTTTAGCCATAGCAATCACCTGTTCGTATAGTTGTTAATTTAGTTTATAGGTAAAATTTGGCGAAAGCAACCGTATGTAAAAGAAAAAAGTAGCTACAAAAAAGCTACTTTTTGTCTAAAGATTATCTAGGTTGTACACGTCTTGGCCGTTCGAAATAGCATTCATTACAAATAGCAAATGAAAAGCCAATTGGTAAGTTCTTTCCACATCGTTTACATACTCTTTTAGTCGGTTGAATGCCTGATTTCAAGTGTTCGTGTATCTTGTCACTAATTTCTTCCCTCACTCTTTCCCAATAATGAGCTTCAGTCTGTTTCCCTAATTTATAAAGGAATAACAAATGGAGGCCAACCGCTTTATAGGAGAGCTCAAGCTCCTCAAGTCCAGATTCTTTAAGGATCGGGTCTGGCAGTGGAAAACCATCGACAATCGCCTCGAGTGCTTTCTTCCATTGTGCACGCAGTGATGGTTCATTTGACGAAAATGGTAGATGCAAAAAGCCATAAAGGTCAGGTAATGATAACTTTGCTTCAATAATTGTATCCTCAACTAACTCATATAGCATCCGTTCCTCATAAAGACTTGCTTTTTTCGTTCCCTCTGGACTCTTGAATTGATCCCATAGATAGAAAAACATCCTCATTTTTCGAGAATACTTCTGAAAACGTTCAAGAACTGCTGTTGTTGGAGCGATCGCGAAGCCCTGAAGCGGGGGATCTTCTTGTTCTAATAATCGTGTCATTGTTTTGATATCACTAGTAAAAGCGACTTTTCCGATATCATAAATTCCCCGTCTTCCCGCTCGACCTGCTATCTGTTTTACTTCCTGAGAGGTTAGCAGCCTTCTTCTCGTTCCGTCGAATTTATCATTTTCCAAAAATACTATCCGTCTAATCGGCAGATTTAAACCCATACCAATTGCATCTGTAGCCACAATAACCGTTGTCTCCCCATTATTAAAGCGTTGGATTTGCTTTTTTCGAGTTTCCGGTGGCATGCTCCCGTATATCATACTCACACGACGTCCACTTCGTTGTAACTCGGAGGCTGTCTCAAGAACTCTTCTTCTTGAAAAACAAACCAAGGCATCGCCTTGTCGGGTTTGGTTCAAACGGAAAGCTTGCGGTTCTACCTCTAATGGTACATCTCGATGATATTCGTAAACTTCTACATTTGAATCACCAAGAAGCTGTAGAATCATCCATTTTGCATGAAAGCTGCAAATGATATGAACCTCCTGTGCATTTGCATTTGTTATTGCTTTATACCATGAAAAGCCCCTGTCCTTATCGGAAATCATCTGGGCTTCATCAATTACAACTACATCGTAGAAATCTTTTTCTCTTAGCATTTCAACGGTTGCTGAGAGATGGTTGGCCCCTTCTACAAGCTTTTCTTCTTCTCCTGTCTTTAAATTGCAGGGTACTCCTTCCTCATTCAATGTTTCATAAATTTCGAGTGCTAATAATCGTAATGGAGCTAAATAAACCCCACTATTTGCTTCCTTCATTCGTTGGATAGCCTGGTACGTCTTCCCGGTATTGGTTTCGCCAACATGAAGAACGTACTGAATATTTCGTCCTGGTGATAAGTTATATGCGCGTCCAAATATATCCTCGAGCATTCTTTGTTCTTCTTCTCTTTGTCGTCTTAATTCTTCTTTTTCCTTTTCGGCACGTTCTTTTCTCTCAGTAATGTCTTTTAAAAAGAGTTGTCTATGTGTGTCCAACTCAAATGGAATGTCAATAAGCTTCACAAGATCTGACACATATTCCTCTAATATATCCTCAAATAAATCATCACGAACGTCGAGAAAATACTCGTAGGCCACTTCCTGCAAAAATGCATCAGATAATGGTTCTTGAAAGCTATTTTGGCAATCGACAAATATATGTTCAGGTAAGTGCGATTTTAACCAATTTGGTCCGAAATCCATGAGTTGATGTAAAATAAGATCTTCATATTCCTCAATCAAATTTTCTTGATAAAAATAGCGGTTATGTGCAAGTTCAGTTTCTTTATAAAGATAAGAAGCAAACGTCACATCGTCTGATGATAAAATCATCCCTTTTTGATCAATCTCAATTGCTAAATGACTCCCTAATAAATATCGAATCCTTAGATAAAGTTCTTCGTAATGATCACCAAGTATTTCGTTTAGATAAAAATTTAACTTGAGAATAAATTTTCGCTTGGTTTCTCGATCCATTTGCTTCTTAATTCGAGCTTCGTAATCGTCTCTTGCGGTTTGATACTTTTTTTGCCATTCGTCAGGATGTTTTGCATAGGTCTCTTCTAACCAACCTAATAAATCATAAGGATGCACATTACGTATTTCAGTTCGAAATAATTTATTTAGCAGTTTTTTACCAACATCCTCAACTTCAAATCCATGTTCCACTAAATAGGCTTTCTTTTCAGATATAGAAGCATGAACGGCTGTATTTAACCAAGCGTTGAGCCAAATTTGTTCGATAAACTGCCCTCTTTCTCTGACATACTGTTCAAATGAGGGAATCGTTTCTTTTGGTTCCATATAATGATTAATGTCATCCATAATCATCTGTTTTGCTCTTTCGACTGCTTGATTATAGTATTGACTAAGTTGAATACTCATTGAATTGCTCCTTGTAAAGACGTATTGTTATTAGTTTACATAGGCCTGAAACAATATATGTATAGGATGATATTACCACATCTATACGGTCCGACTATTTGTTAAAATTTGAGGATAAACTGAATTTGGAGGACAACATCATGAAGAAACGATTTATCTTCCTTAGCATTTTGGTGGCTATAATCTTTGTTGGTGGTTTATTAACAGGTGTGTTGTTAACAAATCAAAATCAACATGAAACCAAAATAGGTGATGAAGTACCACAATCTTCAAAAAAACCAAATCAAAAAGAAAAACCAAAACTTGATAAAAATATGTCAAACGTTTTAGTAGGTTATATACAGGATTTTCGTGATCCCAACCAAATTGATTATACTAAACTAACCCATATTATCTTTTCCTTTGTTCATCCTACAAAGGATGGGCAATTATTGTTTACCGGTGAACATGCTGAAAAAAATCTCAAGAATATGGTTGCCAATGCCCATAAGCATGAAACTAAAGCAATGCTTGCGGTTGGAGGATGGTTCCATATGAATGGCGGAGAATCCTATGATTATTTTTCGGCAGCATTAGCGAACCCAGCTTCACAGCAAAAACTTGTGAATGAACTCATTGAAGTCGTTGAACAAGAAAATCTAGATGGTATAGATATTGATTTTGAACACCCTCGTACAGATGCAGATGCGAAACATTTACATCATTTTATAAAAACATTAGGTAATAAGCTACACGATAAGAATAAAGAGTTATCCATTGCGGTTCACTCAAAAATCCATGGCCAAACCTTAACTGAATTAGCTTACGTGAAATATGAGACAGCCATGTTTCAATATGTAGACTATGTAAATATTATGGCATATGATGGCCAATGGGACGGTGGTTATCATGCTCAGAATTTATCACCCTACCCATTTACAGAAAGCATCGTAGGTTATTGGGCAGATTTATTTGATACTCACAAGCTGCCAAAAGAAAAGCTTGTCCTTGGTGTTCCATTTTATGCGCAGCCAGCAGACCCAAACATCAAACAGGTTTCCTACGAAGCAATCGTGGAAAGTAATCCTGACAATGCAGTAAAGGATTCGGTTAATATGAATGGTACAACGTATTATTATAACGGCCAATCGATGATGACAAGAAAAACAAAGCTTGCGTTAAAACATGGTTTTGGTGGAATGATGATTTGGGAATTAGGCTTAGATTCAAAAGGGTCAAATAACCTAACGAACACACTTTATGAATCAATTGCAGAGACGACTATAGACGATTACTACACGTTAAAAAAATAAAATTGTAATGTTATTTCAATTTCCATCCATCCTAACAGATGGAGGTGAAAAAAATGGCAAATCGCAATCCAGTCGAATTTACCGGGAAGGTATTAGATAAAAGAAATACCTTAACAGGTCCAGATGACGAAGGTAAGAATGGACATCCAAAGCGGCCACAAAATGTAATGATTAAAAAAGATGAATAGTGTTGAAAACAAAAAAGTGATTCTCAATTGAATCACTTTTTTAGGATGATGTGATTTGTCCACCATTAACATGTATCGTTTGACCAGTAACAAAACGGGAATCATCAGTAGCAAGGTACACATAAGCAGGCGCAAGTTCAAATGGCTGTCCTTGGCGGTCCATTGGATTACCAGCGAGTGTGACTTGGTCTGGTGAAAAGCTTGATGGAATTAGTGGCGTCCAGACTCTACCTGGCGCTACAGCATTTACACGTATTCCTTTGGATACCAAATTATTAGCAAGGGCACGAGTAAAGCCGACTATCGCGGCTTTTGTCATGGTGTAATCAAGTAGTTGATCATGACCATAATAAGCCACTACTGATGTTGTATTGATGATGGAACTGCCGGTTTTTAAATGTTTTAATGCGGCTCTTGTTGTATAAAAATAAGAATATACATTAACCTTGAAGGTATCATCAAACTGTTCATCCGAAATATCAAGAAGACTTGACTGCTGGAATTGAATACCGACATGGTTGACCAGAATGTCAAGCTTACCGAAGGCTTGAACGGTCTTTTCTACAATATCAATACATATCTCTTTTTCACGTAGGTCACCGGGTAAAAGCAAACAGCGTTGACCCATCTCTTCTATCATTGATTTTGTACGATTCGCATCCTCATGTTCATCTAAATAAGAAATAGCAACGTCTGCTCCTTCCTTTGCAAAGGCAATTGCGCAAGCGGCTCCAATCCCGCTATCTCCACCTGTGATTAACGTAACTTTTCCTTTTAGCTTGCCACTACCTTTATAGTGGGGATTATCAACAATAGGTTTCGGTACCATTAAGCCTTCGACACCTGGTTGGCGATACTGACGCTGTTCAGGGACTGTAAGGGCTACGTCCTTATATTGGGTGACTTTTCCATAATTCGGATACATAGGATAGCTTTGAGTCTCTCCATCTATTTCTCTAGAGCAAGACATAGGTATACCTCCTAATATAAAATACAGGATGATTTAGTCTATGTAGAACTCAGTTTAGAGTGAATGCATTACTTAGCGTACGGGCTCATTATAGGGACGAATTGAATAAACTAAGTATGGTAACTTAAAAGGAGTTGGAACTATGAAATATTACTACAGTCCAGAAGTGACATTTTTGCTTATGAACGAATCGAAAGAACGTGTCGAGGTATCATATATAAACCACAGCTTTGATTTGCCACAAATTGGAACAAGACCGCCCTACTATTACAATCCACGTTATGAACATTATTTTCCTTTGATATAAAAAATTTTTATCTAGGGAATATTACTCCATAAGATTGGAGGATTTCCCTGTGATTGAGAACATTGATGAAAGATTACCCTCAAATGAAAACCCGATCCGTGAACGGGTGAGAAAAAGAAATGCAACTGATTTTAGCAGTTCATCGCTAAGACGAATCGCACTCACACAATTAGGTCGTAAACGGTAAAAACGTTAGGGTGTGCCCCTAACGTTTTTTTAGCTTATACCAGAGCAAATTGTAGTAGTTCTTCATACAGTTTTACATATTCCTTTGAAGAGGCTCCCCAACTAAAATCAAGTTTTAATGCTTTTTCAGAAAGCTCTTTCCATTTTTTTGGTTGGAATCGGTAGAACCAAATCGCACGCTCAATTGTATATAGCATGTCATGGGCATTGTAATTAGTAAAACTGAAGCCGTTTCCTTGGTCTGTAAATTCATTGTATGGTTGGACTGTATCTTTAAGCCCACCTGTTTCTCTTACAAGAGGCAATGTCCCATAGCGGAATGCTAGTAACTGACCAATCCCACAAGGCTCAAACTGTGACGGCATTAGGAACAAATCTGAACCAGCATATACTTTTCGTGAAAGTGCTTCGTCAAAAAAGATATTCGAAGAAACCTTCGTTGGATACCGATATGCCATTTCACGGAAAGTATCCTCATAATGGCGCTCACCCGTTCCAAGTAAAACAAATTGCACATTTTGGTTAAGTATTTCTTCAAACACGTGTAAAACAAGGTCAATTCCCTTTTGATCTACAAGGCGTGTAATCATGGAAATCACAGGAACCTGTTCGTTCACTGGAAGCCCAAGTTGCTCCTGTAGTGCTCGTTTATTTTTCATTTTACCTTCATATGAATCATAAAAGGTAAATAGTTCACGATCTGAAGCGGGATTATATGCTTTATGGTCAATTCCATTGACAATTCCATGCAATTCAAAATTCCGTTTTCGCAAATATCCATCTAATTGTTCTCCAAAATAAGGAGTCTGGATTTCATTTGCATAGGTAGGGCTAACGGTCGTTATCGAGTCACTGAAAGCTAATCCTGCTTTCAGATAGCTTACATTGCCGTAAAATTCCACTCCATCTATATGAAAATAGCGATCACTTACATCAAGTAATTCACTTAAAACAGATTTTGGGAATACGCCTTGATAGCGTAAATTATGAATCGTAAATACTGTTTTAATCCCCTGATAGTCTGGTTGATTCGAGTAGTGAGCTTTTAATAAAAGTGGAATCGGTCCAGCTTGCCAGTCATGACAATGAATGACATCTGGCTTTTTATCTAGAAAGGGAATAGCTTCAAGTACAGCTCTTGAAAAGAAAGCAAATCGCTCCCCATCATCATAAAAGCCGTAACTCCCATAGCGCTTAAAATAATATTCATTATCTAAAAAGTAATAGCTAATTCCGTTGTGGACTAATTTTTCAATCCCACAATATTGTCTGCGCCAACCTAATGGCACCTCGATGATTCGTTCTAAAACTAGCTGTTCCTTATATTTATCAGCTAAATCTCCATATTTAGGGAGGATAACACTTACATGTACCCCTTCCTGTTGAAGTGCATTCGGTAAAGCCCCTATTACATCCCCTAGTCCGCCTGTTTTAATAAATGGAGCACACTCTGATGCTGCGAATAATACGTTCATGATTTTCCCCCATTAGATAATATCAGCTTTTTTTATCACAGTTGGAGAAAGTTCCCCAACGATTACTTTTTCTGAAGTGATGTTTACTTGTTTATCTGTAATGACATTTTCTAGGTATGTGCCTTCGTCAATGACACTCTTCTGCATAATAATACTATTTTTAACAGTTGCCCCTTTGCGTATTTTGACCCCACGGAAAATAATACTATTCTCGACAGTTCCCTCTATATCACTACCGTTTGCAATTAACGAATTGCTTACATTAGATGTTGTCGAGTATTTGACGGGTGGCTCATGCTTGGTTTTTGTATAGATCTCCCAGTTATCGAAAAAGAATTCCTTTGTCATTTGTGGGTTTAAGAAATCCATATTCGTTTTATAATAGCTCGAAATGGAATGAATAAATGGCATATAACCTTTAAAATGATAGCTGTTTACATTAAGATGTTGTAAATTCGCTTTAACGACATCTCGAATAAAATCATATTCCCCATTTTCATAGCACTTTGTAATAAGTTCAATTAATAATTTCTTTGAAAAAACAAAAGTTTCCGTACACACAGGATCTCCCTGTTTTGGAATTGTATAGAGTTCGAGGTTTGTCACTGTGTAATCAGCATCTAGAATACATTTATGATAGATTGGTTTATCGACAGGTTCTCCATCATAATCCTTATAAACGACAGTAATATCCGCACCACTTTCTCTATGTTTTTTGATAACTTCATTAAAGTTAATTTTATAAACATGATGACCAGGAGATAAAATCACAGTGTCCTCATGGGATCGCTTGAAAAATTCAAGGTGATCATAAAATTGCTGAACATCACCTACTATACTTTTGTCTGGGTGAATTGGAGGTAAAATAAACAATCCCCCATTTCGTCGATCAAGGTCCCATTCCTTCCCGTTACCGAGATGATCCATGATTGAACGATATTTGTCCTTTGTGAATATGCCAACCTTTTTAATTTGAGCGTTAATAAAATTGGACATTGTAAAATCGATTAATCGATATCTTCCACCGAATGGTACTGCTGCAAAACAACGATGTTGTGTTAATTCTTTTAAATATTGTTTATCATTTACTAAATTTATTACGCCAATTACTCGTTCCAATCCCAATCGCTCCTTGTGTGATATTTACTTAATTACGGTTAAGGGTCTTACAGTGTTTTCATCTCCAATTAATGTTATGGCAGCGTCTGGGGCATCAGACCCAATATGCGCTCCATCTGGAATACATAAATCACTCGCGATTATTGCTTTATGAATCGTTACATTCCTACCGATTTGCACATTCGGCATAATCACAGAGTCTTTAATGACTGAATTCTCTCCAACCTGTACATTGTATGAGAGCACCGAGTGGTCAATCGTTCCTTCGACGGTACATCCTTCATTTATCAATGATTGAGATACATCTGCAGTTGCTGATATAAGTTGTGGTGGATGAGTTGCAATCCCGGTAAAAAATGGCCAGCTTGGATCATGTAAATCAAAGCCTGGAGCATCATCTAACAAGTCCATATGAGCTTCCCAAAGGCTTTCGATGGTCCCAACATCCTTCCAATAGCTATCAAACTGGTAGGCATACAACTGATTATCATCAGCAAGTAATTTTGGGATAATGTCCTTCCCAAAATCATTTGAAGAATGAATATTTCTTTCATCTTCGACTAAATACTGTTTTAATAGTTTCCATTTGAATAAGTAAATTCCCATTGATGCAAGATTGCTCTTTGGATTCGCTGGTTTCTCATCAAATTCAACAATTCTCTTTTCGTCATTCGTATTCATGATTCCAAAGCGACTTGCTTCTGCCCAAGGCACTTCGATAACCGCAATGGTTGCAGCAGCATCTTTTTCAAGATGAAAGCTAAGCATCTTACTATAGTCCATCTTGTAAATATGATCGCCAGATAAAATGAGTACATATTCTGGATCGTATTGCTCGATATAATGGATATTTTGGTAGACTGCATTGGCAGTTCCTTTGTACCAATCTCCGCCATGTTTTCCAAGATATGGCGGAAGGACTGTTACTCCCCCATTGTTCCGATCTAAATCCCAAGGACGTCCATTACTAACATAATTATTGAGTACATGTGGTCGGTATTGGGTAATGACGCCAACTGTATCAATACCTGAATGAGTACAATTACTTAAAGGAAAATCAATAATTCTGTATTTCCCACCAAACGGAACAGCGGGTTTGGCTAGAGTCGTTGTTAATTCCCCCAATCTTGACCCTTGACCACCTGCTAATACAACTGCAATCCACTTCTTTGACCTCATTTTTTGACGACACCTCTTTTTCTCTTTTTTGTCTCTTTTCTGAAGATACTAATTGCTAAAGGTGGAACTTTAATTGTTATGCTGTATGGTTGATTATGAGCTGGCGTCTTATCAACTGATAAAGATTCTGCATTAATCTGACCAGAGCCTCCAAATTCCACTGAATCACTATTAAATAATTCTATATAACTCCCAGTTGATGGGACGCCAATACGATAATTTTCATAGACCTCTGTAGAGAAGTTACAAACGATGATTGAATAATCACCCTTGCGCTTTCCATGTCTCATGAAGGTAATCACAGATTGGTCGTTATTATCCGGGTCAATCCATTCAAACCCTTCTTGTTCATGATCCAGTCTCCAAAGGCTAGAATTCATGCGATAAAAATGCTGAAGCTCTTTAAAATAGGACTGAAGCTTAGTATGAGAATCATAGTTTAGAAGCATCCAATCTAGTTCCTCAAGCTCCTTCCACTCAGAGAATTGACCAAACTCTCCTCCCATAAAAAGAAGTTTCTTTCCAGGGTGGGTCATTAAGTACCCATATAATAAACGTAAATTTGCAAACTTCTGCCAGTAGTCACCTGGCATCTTATCTAAAAGGGATTTTTTCCCGTGAACAACATCGTCATGTGAAAAAGGTAAAACAAAATTTTCCGAAAACGCATAGAAGAAAGAAAAAGTTAATAAATTATGATGATAACGTCTGTCGGAAGGGTGCAGACGCATGTATTTAAGGACGTCATTTACCCAGCCCATATTCCATTTATAATTAAAGCCTAATCCACCATCAGAAGTTGGTGCAGTTACAAGAGGATAATCGGTTGCTTCCTCTGCAATCATTAGCACGCCTGGATATCGTTTAAAGATGGCTTCATTGGCTTTTTTAATAAATTCAATTGCCTCCAAATTTTCTTCGCCACCAAATTGATTAAATAGCTTTTCTTGTTGTGGGTTGTCGTGGTTAAGGAAAATTAATGAAGATACGGCGTCAATACGAAAGCCATCAATATGGTACATATCCATCCAAAAAGCGAGATTTGATAATAAGAAACTATGAATCTCCATTTTTGTAAAATCAAAGCTATACGTACCCCATAATGGTCGGTCTGCTCTTTTTGAATCGGATGACTCAAAAAGAGGAGTCCCATCAAATTTTCCTAATCCGTGTTCATCACGGCAGAAATGTACAGGAACCCAATCGAGTATGACACCAATGCCTTTTTGATGACATTGATCTACAAAATACATAAAGTCTTCAGGACTTCCATGCCTACTTGTTACCGAATAAAACCCTGTTATCTGGTAGCCCCACGATAAGTCAAATGGATGCTCCATAATGGGCATTAATTCAATATGTGTAAACCCATGTTCAACAACATAGTCAATCACATCGTCAGCAAGCTCCCGATATGTATAAAAGCTGCCATCCTCTTTCTTTTTCCAAGAACCTGTATGTAATTCATAAATAAGCATTGGATTATTATACGAATCAGCTTTTTCGCGATTCCTCAACCATTTCTTATCATTCCACTCATACTGGTCAAGTCTTGTTACAACAGATGCGGTGTTTGGTCTTACTTCAGAAGAGAATGCAAAAGGGTCCGCTTTTAGCTTTTTTTCTCCATTAGCAGTGATGATTTCGTACTTATAAATGTCACCTACTCGTAATCCTGGAATAAATCCAATCCATACCCCTGAATTCGGAATCATTTCAAGGGCATGTTCACTGCCCTCCCATTTGTTGAAATCCCCAACAACTGATACGGATTTTGCATGAGGTGCCCATACAGAAAAGCGTACTCCATCTTCTCCTTTATAGGACATGACGTGTGCTCCAAGCATGTTATAGGCTTCTAATAAAGTTCCTTCGTGAAATAAATAAAGATCGAAGTCACTTGGAAAAAGTTCAACCTCTTTTTCAGCGATTGATTTCACCTTGATATCCTCCTTTTGATATATGTATAGAGAACGCGTGTAATACCAAAAACTTATGTCATTTGTATGAAAATAAATAAAAAATAATAAAACCATAGTATAAAACTGAATAAACGCAATTTTGGTATTATTTTTTCACTTTATTATATTAATTCGTTTTAAGGTTGAAATATTCCTTTAGCGAATAATGTTTTTTATTGTCGGATTAGGTAGAATTTGAAGAAAATTATTATTTTCGTGAAGATAAAAAATCAACAAGTTGTTGAAACCGTTTACAATAGGTAAGGGTTTTTTGATAAATTTTTACATTTTTAAGTGAAATTTTGATATTGCAAAATAATGTAAAAGCATATCTGATTATCAGGGTTTTTATTTTTCCGAAATAGTGTTAACTTGTAGTTCAAACGGGGTAGACAAATATATCATCATTAAAAAAAGCTGCAAACGCAGCTTTCTAAGAAATCATTTGTTGAGACATATCTTCTATTTTTGTGAGGAAAATATAGGACATCGCAACTGACCATGCTAATGGAGTGTTTCCATTCGGTCTATTCGTTCCTCCTACATAGAGTTCAGGAACCTCCCAATTATCAGGAACAACTCTCTTTGTTTTAGCTATATATTCACTTGCTTTATGAAATTGCCCTAATTCAAGGTAGCAAAGTCCCAACCATGGGAATCCAAAGCACCATTCAGCTTCTTTACCTTCATTATAATACTGATCGTTTTCATATCGAATGACACCATAATTACGCTCTAATTTTGAGGAAACGGTTTCAACAATCTTAATGGCAGTATCACGGTCAACCACACGATATGGGAATACGAGGCTAAGCAACGCTAAATCAGTATCTTTTGTTTCGCTTTCACGAGGTAATAAATTCCGTAGAGCTTCCTCTCCTTTCTTAATCAGATCATCGTTTACGTTTACAAGAATCTTTACGGCATTAAGTCCAGCTACACAGGCACCAATGCTTGAGGCGTGGACTTCCATGTTTTCTTCCCACATGCCATTATCCTTTGCTTGCCAATATTGCAAGCATTCTAGATAATCAACAAGCTTTTGTATGATTTCTATATCCTTTTTATCTCGGATTACTTTTTGTCCTAGACGGTATCCTTCTCCAACACCCCATAGAAAGGCGCCGATTGCATCATTTTGGGCATGCCCCCATTCAACAGGCATTTCTTTTAAGTCGGTTGAATAGCGTGAATGGATATATTCAAATAAATAAATTGGTTTCTTTTTCCGATGGATATCAATTTTCCACTCGTAGCTTTTAAACATATCTAATAAAGCATGATAGGCTTTTGCATATCTTTCAGATGGTTCATTGATAAACGGTAGAACTGTATATACTATGTCTCGAATCCACACATAGCTGTAATCATTCGATAAGCTTGCTGTATAAGCCCCATTTGATAATCGCATACGGTCAAGAACCTGAATTGCTTTATTGGTATACATATCGTATCACCCCATTAGCTTATTTAATATACATTCATTCTTGACATAAATCATATTTATAAAACACATCAAAATCATTTTAGGGTCTTTTTACAAATTAATATTTAATATTAATTTATATTCTATAATATGTAAGCACAACCAAAATGATAACAATTGTCTACTTTTTGTGTGAAACGCCTACATTTTAGTGCATGTCATTCCCGATTTTTCTTGTTTCACAGTAATGTTCCACGAAAATCAAATGTACAATAAGCAAAACATCCACTAACTACTGCTACTTCCTCTCGCAAATGTCGTTGTTAACACTTCCTCCGGCAAGCACAATTCGAGACTGCTAGTAGGTTCATCTTTGACCTTCTGGACGAATCGGCTTGTGACTGGGGCTTGGCGCTTGTGCTGTACAAATAGGAAAAAGACCAAATCTAATTTAGGTGATTTGGTCTTTTCATGATGATCTATTTATTTGTTAAAAATGGTTGCAATAATCTCATCTGTTGTCATGTTACTGTTTATTTCATGTGAGCCAAGCTTGAGGTATTTTGCTACTCCCTTTTTCTCAACAAGATTTGCAAAATCCCACGCATCTCCACTTATGATTTTAGCTGAAATAAGTGCTTTTCCAACCTCATAGCTTGTCATACCTTCGGAAACAGTAATAACTGTTTTGCGAACAACTGGCTCAGCGGGCTTTTCTTTCTTCTCTTCTTTCACTTCTTCTTTGGCTTTATCTTTCGGTTGTTCCTTCGGTTGTTCTTCGACTTTTTCTGTGTTTTTCGCTCCAGCAATAGCATTGTTCCATTCATCTTCTGTATGGACTACATAGCCTTCTGCAGCAAGTTGACTTTTTAGCTCTTCAACAGTTGGTTTTTCCTCTGAGCCTGAACTAGTTGCTTGTTGTGGTCCGTAAAAATATACCACCGCACAAACCGCTGAAGCGAGTAAAAGCCCAGAAGCAAAGCTAGTTAATGTTTTAGCGGTCATTTGCTGCTTTTCTCCCTTCTTTTTGTTTTGTAAAAGGAGACAGCATACCTTGTACTTCAATTTCACTTAAATTCTTTTCAGTTGCAATACTTGATACTGAATATCCTCTTTTATATAAATCGAGTACATCACGAAGTAATTCGTGTTGTTCAATATCTGTTGTATCAAGTCCTGCTTGGTTTTTAAGAATTTCATTATCTAATTCGAGATTTCTTATTTGCTGCTGTAGCTTATTAATTTCTTCCATAAAACTAATTGAATATAATTCAAGCTCACGCTGTTCTGCCTTTTTTGCCTTTTTCGTAAGTGCATAAGATAAAATGAGCAACACCGCTGCTACACCGAATAATATGACTAACGCCCACTCCATCATTGGACATCATCCTTTCAAAGCTTTTTGTCTTACAACAGTCAATTATACAACGAAATAAGACAAATTTCGATTAGTTTCGATAAAATCCTTCCATAGTCAGTGGGAATGGAAGATTTTAACGAGGGAAAAGCAAGGTTTCCCTCCTTTGGACCTATGTACAATGAGGATTGGAAATTGCTTGGTTTAAGATATATCCATTAATTACAAACCGCAAAAACAAATAGATGCCCCGATCTATCGAACAAGGCATCTTAATAACAGATTATTCTTTTATAAATTCTTTTGTACTTCTTACGGTATCAATAGGTCGGACATAGCTTTCAATAGCCTCACGCTTTGACTCGAGAAATGGAGGTAATGAAAGCTTCTCTCCGAGTGTTTCATAAGGTTCATCGCCCATAAACCCTGGGCCATCTGTCGCAAACTCAAATAGTATTCCAGGAGCTACTCTAGAATAAAGAGAGCCGAAGAAGAAGCGATCAACAAAGCCTGAAGTCTGGAATCCGAAGGCGCGAAGATGTTTGTCCCATGCTTCAAGTACTGACTTATCTTCTACACGAAAAGCAGCATGATGGACTGTTCCAAAACCTTGTTGTCCTGAGGGTAGAATTGTGTTATTTTCAACGATAACCTGTGCCCCATTTCCACCTTCCCCTACTTCAAATAAGTGGAAAGAGTCCTCTTGAGCAATTTCTTTAAATTGTAATACTTTTTCAAGCATTTCCTTAAAGAAATCAAAATGTGCAGTTCGTACAAATAACGGTCCCAAACCAGTGATTGCAAATTCTAATGGAATAGGTCCTTTTTGCCATGGAGTTCCTGCAGGTACACCTTTATTGTTTTCATCGGAAACTAATTGATAGTGTTGGTCATCAAAGTCAACAAAGGATAAGGTTTTCACTCCGAATTGCTCTTTTACACCGAAATGTTTAATATTTAATCGATTAAAACGTTTTTCCCAATATTCAATTGCAGCGTCTGTTGGAACACGGAAAGATGTTTTTGAGATTTCATTTGTGCCGTGGACCCCTTTTGGAATCCCTGGAAAATCGAAAAAGGTCATATCTGTTCCTGGGCTGCCTGTATCATCGGCAAAAAATAAATGATATGTCTGAATATCATCTTGGTTTACTGTTTTTTTGACTAATCTCATACCTAAAACATAAGTGAAGAATTCATAGTTTTTCTCCGCACTACTTGTAATAGCAGTGACGTGGTGTATTCCCTTTATAGTGTTCATACTATATGCCCCCAAAAGTCTGTCTTAATACTAGTTTCTCCAATGCGAAGTAAACTAATATAATGAAAAAATATCTTAAGTTGATATATCTTAAATTCAAGATAATTATATAATGTAATTTAGCATGTGTCAATAAAGCATAGCCAATTTCTTTGTAAGACATAAAAGTCCCCACCATTTTGTGGGGACTTTTGTGTCACATTATTCTCCAATAATAACGCGGAGGACATTAGGGCGGTCTTTAAATGTTTTTGTACCAGCTCCGTAGCCAATCGTTGTTACCTTCATAGAAGGAAAGCTACAGAATTCTTCAGTCAGGACGGATACAATTCCTGCTCCTGTAGGAGTTGTAAGTTCAAAACGAATATCGCTTTGTTCAATTGGAACTCCTTTTAGAATTTCAAGTGTAGCTGGCGCAGGGACTGGGTAGATACCATGGTCAATATTGATTTTACCTGTTCCCACTGGTACGGATGATGATTTAATAGTTGACACTTCAAGTTGGTGCAATAAGATTGCTGCCCCCACTATGTCAATAATGGAGTCAACAGCACCTACTTCATGAAAATGGACTTTGTCCAAAGGAAGTCCATGAATAAGCCCTTCTGCTTCACCGATTTTTCTGAATATTTTAAGTGATGTTTCCTTTACTTCTGGTGCAAGTTCTGATTGTTCTATCATCTTCACAATATCCTTGTAGGAACGATGTGAATGGTGATGATGATCATGGCTATGCCCATGTTCATGATGATGGTCGTGACTGTGATGATGATGATCATGTTCATGGTGATGGTCGTGATTATGCTCGTGTTCGTGATGGTGATCATGGTTGTGACTATGATTATGATCGTGTTCATGATGATGTTCATGACTGTGATGATTGTGATCATGTTCATGGTGATGGTCATATGTATGTTCATGGTCGTGTTGATGACCATGCGTGTGATTACTGTCATCGTTTTTTAAGATGACATCAAATTTTGTTGAAGTAATCCCATTTTTTACGACTTTCTTCCATTCTAATTCGTATTCATCTTCAAATTGAAGTTTCTTTAATTCCTGAACTAGTATTTGTGGGTCTGCTCCTGCATCGAGTAATGCACCAATAACCATATCCCCACTAATCCCAGAAAAACAGTCAAAATATAGTGTTTTCATCTACTTTAAGTTCTCCTTCTGAGCAAGTTGGTCTATTAATACTGCACTGTAGGCTCCGCCGAAACCGTTGTCGATGTTTACAACACTTATTCCTGATGCACAGGAATTAAGCATCGTTAGCAAAGCTGACAGCCCTTGAAAATTAGCTCCATATCCAATGCTTGTTGGGACAGCAATAATTGGATGGGATACCAGCCCTCCAACTACACTAGGCAATGCACCTTCCATTCCAGCGACAACAACGGAAACATTTGCGTTTCTAATTTCATCAATGTTATCGAATAATCTATGGATCCCTGCTACCCCCACATCGTAAAAACGTCGAACAGTACTACCTAATACTTCAGCGGTAATAGCAGCCTCTTCAGCAACTCTTAAATCAGATGTTCCAGCACAAACAATAGCAACATAGCCATTTCTTTTTTTGTTATCCTGCGTAGTGTCGGTCCAGTATAGAATTTGAGCTGTTTCATTGTATACAAACTCAGGATTGGATTGTAAAATAAAGTTTGCCTTGTCCTGTGAAATTCTTGTAACAAGGACATTGTCTCCACGTCCCTTAATCACATTGACTATGGTTTGAATTTGTTCCTTTGTCTTGCCTTCACCAAAAACAATTTCAGGGAAACCCTGCCTGTTCTTTCTGTGGTGATCGATTTTTGCAAAACCTAAATTCTCATATGTTGCAAGTTGCTGTTTCGCATCATCAATACTTAAAGTTCCCTGTTTCACTTGCTTTAAAATTTCTTCTACCATGTTGTTTCACACACCTTAATCGATTTGAAGATCGATTCTAGAATCTATGTATAGCCTAAAGCGCCAGTAACAATCTGACGCTTTCAATTAAAAATGTTTAATAATATCTTTTTCAATTGCTTCATATTTTGCGTATATATTTTTGTATTTTTCATGGTTTTCCATATTTGGAACGACAGGATCACCCATTGGAATATTGTTTTTAATATCTTCGAATGAGTTAGCTTTGCCAATTCCAACTAATGCAGTCCAAGCTGCACCCCATGCAGCACTATGATGGCTTTCAGGAACATAAACCTCTTTACCAAATACATCAGCTAGCATTTGAAGCCATAAAGAAGAACGTGCCATTCCTCCGTTTACGTATAGTTTTTCAGTCTCTCCAGCTTGTTTTTCTAATGCTTGGCCGATTTGATAGAGATTAAATGTGATTCCTTCTAGGACCGCACGTACAAAGTGTTCAGTTTTATGCGTAACAGACATTCCGAAGAAATTTCCACGTGCTTGCTGGTTCCATAAAGGAGCACGTTCCCCATTTATATAAGGATGGAAAAACAAACCATCCGCACCAGGTGCTACCTTTGCAGCCTCTGCTGTAAAATGGTCAAAGCTTTCCTGATAATTAAGAAGTTCTTTTAACCATTGAAGAGCGATACCACCATTGTTTGTAGGGCCACCAACAATAAAATATTCTTCAGAAAAAGCATAACAGAAGGTTTCATGCTTTGTATTGGATTGGAAACCTTTTGTAAATTGACGAATGGCTCCACTTGTACCAACAGTTACCGCAACTTCACCTGGAGAAATAGCACCAATTCCTAAATTTGCAAACTGACCATCAGCTGCTCCGATGATAAATGGCATCTCGCTTGAAATTCCCATTTCATCAGCAATTGCTAGGTTCATTTCGGTTAATCGATAGGTTGGTGGTACGATTTTTGAAAGCATGTTCTCTGTAATACCGGCTTTATTAAGAACCTCTTCATCCCATTGGAAAGTGTTACCGTTAAACATTCCGGTTGCAGATGCCATTGCATAATCAATAACACGTTGATTAAACCATTTTAGGAGCAAATATTCTTTAATGGATAGGAAATAGCTTGCTTGATTATATGGAATATAATCATTTTCCCTCATCCATATGAGCTTTGCTAAAGGTGACATCGGATGGATCGGCATGCCGGTTTTTGAAAAAATTTCCAGTCCGTCTGATTCCATAAGTTCATTTGTTTGTTTTGTACTTCTACCGTCTGCCCAAATCAATGCTTGAGAAAGAGCCTCTCCATTATCTCCCATACAAATGAGGGAATGCATTGCGGCTGAAATACCTAAGCTAATAATTTCATCTTTATTAACATTCGCTTGCTGAATAGCCATATTAATTGCCTTTACAGCAGAGCGCTCAATTTCATCAGGGTCTTGCTCAACCCATCCATGCTTCGGATAGTAAGAGGTAACTAGATCCTCTGCTTCTGCAACTACCCTACCATCTAAGGTAAAGATTACTGCTTTTGCACTGGTTGTCCCAAGATCGAGACCAATAACGTACTCATGTGACATCCCTACATCTTCCTTCGTTCAATCGTATTTTCGTTAGTTTGCGACTTAATGTTACCATATTATTCTTTCAAAAGAAAAAGCTTTGGAAAGATTCCCAAAGCCTTTTCTTCTTATGATTCGTGTTCAAAAAGGAGGATGAAAAGGACCGAGAATTTCAAGGCGGCGCAGTTTTGAGTAGCGGAACGTATGTACTTTATACGTGAGCACTAGGAAGACTTCTTCCTGAATCCGCTCCGCACGCCGGAAAAGTGATTTTCTTTTCCAAGGAACGGAAAAACAAGCCAACGAAGAAATTCGAAGTGTCATTTTTACCGGACTTTTTGAACATCCTCTCTTAAGAAAGTACTTTATTCATACTTCCACTCTTATACCCTACTAAATCAAGTGTTATATATTTATAGCCAATTGCATTTAGCTCTTTAGTAATGGCTTCATGTTTTTCTAAGACAATATTCATGTCGGTAGGTTCAACCTCAATCCTTGCAATATCTTGATGCGTACGAACACGAACTTGGCGGATTTCAAGAGTTTTAAGGAATTCCTCTGCTCTTTCGACCTTTGTAAGTTTTTCAATCGTGATTTTCTCACCGTAAGCAATTCGAGAAGATAGACATGCGAAGGATGGTTTATTCCAAGTAGGTAAATCAAATTCACGGGATAATTCCCTAATTTCGTCTTTAAAAAGATTTGCCTCTTGTAATGGACCACGAATGCCTTTTTCCTTAGCTGCCTTCATTCCAGGTCGAAACTCATTTAAATCATCTGCAATGACTCCATACACGACATTGTGAAAGCCTTCACGTTCCATAACAGGAATGAGATGATCAAATAGACTGCTCTTACAGAAATAACAACGATTTCGGTCATTTTCTGTGTAGCCTGGAATGGCAAGCTCTGATGTTTCAATCACACGATGGTTTGCACCAATATGTTTTGCTAGAACTTGAGCCTCCTTAAGCTCAGTTGAGGGATATGTTTCTGAATCGGCAGTTACCGCCAACACATTTTCTTTTCCAAGTGTGTCGACAGCAGCCTTAAGTAAAAAGGTACTGTCAACACCACCGGAAAATGCAACGACAACAGATTCCATCTCTCGGAGAATTGACACAAGCTTTTGATACTTTTCATCTATCATTGTCTTCTCCCCCTTCTCTCCCGGTTGTAAATTAGATATCTACTATATATATATCGTCTCATGACGCATAAAAGAAGTTTGAATTAGATGGTCATGCTTCCAAACCCGCCATCAACGCGAAGGAAAGTACCAGTTACAAAGCTTGAAGCATTCTCTGAAGCTAAGAAGACAGCAGCCCCTTTTAGCTCATCTGGGTTACCGAAACGATTCATTGGTGTATGACCCATGATTGATGCAACACGCTCTTCACTTAAGATTTTACGATTTTGTTCAGCTGGGAAGAATCCAGGAATAATTGCATTTACACGAATGCCGTGTGGTGCGAATTCTCTAGCTAAGAACTGAGTCATGCTGTTAACACCAGCTTTTGAAACCGAATAAGTAAATACTTTAGATAGAGGTGTTGTAGAAGAAACGGAAGAAATATTAATAATACTTCCCTTGCGCTCTTGTTCAATCATTCTCTTTGCGAAAATTTGAGTCGCAACCACATAACCTTTTAGATTAACGTCCATGATTTTGTCATACTCGTCCATTTCAAGTTCAAAGAATGGAGTAGGACTATTCATACCTGGTGCATTTAAGAGGATATCAATTCCACCTGACCAAGCTACAATTTCATTTGCGGCATTTTCAAGTGATTCACGTGAAAGAACGTCTGCAGAGAAAGCTTTAGCAACGCCACCTTCAGCTTCAATTTCTTTTACAACTGCTTCTGCTTTTTCAAGATTACGTCCTACGATTGCAACTTTCGCGCCATGTTCAGCAAATCCTTTACAAATAGAAGAACCTAGGACACTATTTCCACCAATAGCTACAGCTGTTTTTCCAGTTAAGTCAAATAATTTAGTCATGTCTATTCCCCTTTTTCTTATGTGATAAATCCAAAATCTGTTCTTGGGGGATGAACCCCCACATAACAAAAATTACTTTAGGTTTCCGTTTTCGTCAAAATCGAAATCGTAAAGATCTGAAGCCTGTTCCATGTTAGGATGTTGTTTAATGTAATCGAGCAATGCTTCTGATACTTCAATTTCGCTCACATGTAAAGTATCTTTAATACGAACCATTTTAACCGTTGTAAAATCTAAGATATTACATGTTTTGATTGCTGCTTGGATTGCTTCTTTATCGTTTGGTAATGTTGTTGCAATTTTCGTTGGTGCCACAACCGTTGAAGTAAGTCCATTTGCATAAGTGAAATCGCGGTCCATTTTATCCACAAGACGTTGTGTTGTGAAGTCGGCAGTTCCAACACCGTTTGCATTACCTTCAGTTTCTGGAGTGAGATCAAGAACAACCATTTTGTTCACTTCAGGACCGCCGTGTGCATAAGGAGTAGGATAGCGTCCCGTAATATTAGGATCCATTCCGTCACCGCTTATATTTTTACCAATTTGATCAATGACAAGGACATCGATTTGATCGAAGAATAGTTTAGGAAGTAATTTTTTTGCTTGTGCTTGAAGTTCAGGTTCCTTCTCGACAATTTCATCTGGGAGCATAATATCAAGTACAGCGACTTTGTCGAATGCATTTTCGACTGTTGCCACCCCAAAAAGAATAGGTGTTTTTTCCATGATCATCTGCGCCATTGCTGGAACATTTTCTGCCATGTATTTAAAACCTAATTGATGGCAAGCTTCTGCTCCTTTTTGTTTTCCAAGGCCAATACTGATCATCTTTTGAATACCACTTTCTACAGAACCACGGAAGGCTGTATGTGGTTTAACGCGGTTAATAACTACAATACCGTCAGCTTCTGAGGCATATTTATCAATATAAACAGGTAATCCGTTTGCTAATTCACCCAACTTTACAACTTCCATTGAAGAGCGAATCTCACAACCAACACTTTCTTCAGTTACACCAAGATGTTTAAGGACTTCACGTTGTCCCTCCCCTGTTGCACCGCCATGGCTTCCCATACTAGGTACAATGAAAGGAGTACCACCTTGTTCTTTAATGAATTCAACCGTTGTTTTCGTGAGGTCAACTAATCGATCAATTCCACGGCTTCCCACTGCAATTGCAATTTCCATGCCTGGTTTAATTGTTTGTTTTACTTCTTCACGTTGAAGTTTATTTGTTAATTCTTCTACTAAATTTTCGATCTTTGAATCATCGAAAATTTGTTTCACTTTGAGCATTTTTGGAACAGGAATATCCCGTAATAACTCTTGGAGAATACCCATGATAAAACTCCTCCTTTTATAGCGTTTCATCTATAGAATTAGTTTACGCGTTTTCACAAAACTGTATCTCTGTTTACACTAAGTGACATTACAACAACAGAACAGTCAGTGGCTCAAAAATATGTAATCCCTTACATCAAATGATGCAATTTTAACAAACAAAAGCTGGGGTTCCAATGTTGAAACCCCAACAATGTGTATTATTCCATCCAGTTTGTATGGAAAGTTCCTTCTTTGTCTACACGTTGATATGTGTGAGCACCGAAGTAGTCACGTTGTGCTTGAAGAAGGTTCGCAGGTAATGTATCAGTACGGTAGCTATCATAGTATGCAATAGCACTAGAGAAACATGGAACAGGGATTCCTTTTTCAATTGCTACTGAAATGACTTTACGTAATGATGACTGATAACCTTCAGCAATTTCTTTAAAGTAAGGATCTAATAAAAGGTTAGCTAATTGGCCGTCTCTGTCATAGGCATCTTTAATTTTTTGTAGGAATTGTGCACGGATGATACATCCACCACGGAAAATCATTGCAATTTCACCGTAGTTTAAATTCCAATTATATTCTTCAGAAGCTACACGCATTTGCGCAAAACCTTGTGCATAAGAAATGATTTTACTTAAGTATAGTGCTTTACGTACTGCTTCAATAAGTTCTTGTTTATCTCCATTAAATCCTTCAGCAGATGGACCAGAAAGAACTTGACTTGCTTTTACACGCTCATCCTTCATTGCAGAGATGAAACGAGCAAATACAGATTCAGTGATGATTGGTAGTGGAACACCTAAATCTAACGCGTTTTGGCTAGTCCATTTACCAGTACCTTTTTGACCAGCAGTATCAAGAATCACATCAACAAGTGGTTTACCTGTTTCTTCATCCTTTTTAGTGAATATATCTGCAGTAATTTCAATTAAGTAGCTATCTAGTTCACCTTTGTTCCATTCAGCAAATACTTCATGAAGTTCATCAGTGCTTAATCCGAGAACATTTTTTAGAATGAAGTAAGCTTCACAAATCAATTGCATATCACCGTATTCAATTCCGTTGTGAACCATTTTCACGTAGTGACCTGCACCGTTTGGCCCGATATATGTACAACATGGATCGCCTGATACTTTAGCAGAAATTGCTGTTAGGATTGGCTCAACAAGCTCATATGCTTCTTTTTGTCCACCAGGCATGATTGAAGGGCCTTTTAATGCTCCCTCTTCACCACCAGAAACTCCAGTTCCGATGAAGTGGATGCCTGTTGATTCTAATTCTTTGTTACGACGAATTGTGTCTTGGAAGAATGTGTTACCACCATCAATTAGAATATCATTTTCTTCAAGATATGGTTTTAGAGAATCAATTGTTGCGTCTGTTGCTGGGCCAGCTTTAACCATTAGTAAAATTTTACGTGGTTTTTCTAGGGAATTAACAAATTCCTCAATCGTTTTCGCTCCAACAAAGTTTTTGCCAACAGCTTCATTTTGAAGAAACTCTTCTGTTTTTTCGTATGAACGGTTAAAAACAGCAACAGAGTATCCTCTGCTTTCTATATTTAACGCTAAGTTTTTACCCATTACTGCTAATCCAACTACACCAATTTGTTGCTTAGACATATAAATCATACCTTTCTACTTATGTATTCAATGATAGAAAACAAATCATGATGATATTTTGCGTATCTTTTAAAATGATTATGACAATTTATTTTTAAAAGATTATGTAGTACTCAAATAATTAATTTGTTTCCTAAACTAATTATTTTATATATAGAAGAATATACTGTTTGCTTCAATTCGTCAACTGTTGAAATTTGTAGTTTCTATGAAGCTTTTAATCAATTTTTTTAATAAAACTCGTAAATACTCAGAAATTTATTAATTGATTATCTTAAAAATAGTGTTACAATGAGTAATAATTTAAATTTTTTGATTTTATGCATCATTTGATATGGAGGTATTTTTTAATGGCAGAATTACGTAGTAATATGATCAAATCAGGGTTTGATAGAGCTCCTCACAGAAGCTTGCTTCGCGCAGCAGGAGTAAAAGAAGAGGACTTTAATAAACCATTTATAGCAGTAGTAAACTCATATATCGATATTGTTCCAGGACATGTTCATTTACAAGAATTTGGAAAAATCGTAAAGGAAGCAATTCGTGAGGCTGGTGGAGTTCCATTCGAAATGAACACAATTGGTGTTGATGATGGAATTGCAATGGGTCATATCGGAATGAGATATTCTCTACCAAGTCGTGAAATTATTGCCGACTCAGTTGAGACAGTTGTATCTGCACACTGGTTTGATGGAATGGTTTGTATTCCAAACTGTGACAAAATCACTCCAGGTATGATGATGGCAGCAATGCGTCTAAACATCCCTACTATCTTTGTTAGTGGTGGTCCAATGAAAGCTGGTCGTGATGCTGCAGGAAACCCACTAGACCTTACGTCTGTTTTCGAAGGTGTTGGAGCTTATCAATCTGGTAAAATTGATGAAGCGAGATTAACAGAAATCGAGCAATTTGCTTGCCCTACTTGTGGATCTTGTTCTGGTATGTTTACAGCAAACTCTATGAACTGTTTAGCTGAAGGACTTGGACTTGCTCTTCCAGGTAACGGAACAATTCTAGCGGTATCCGAAGAAAGAAAAGAATTTGTTAAAAAATCTGCGAAACAATTAATGAACTTAATAGAAAAAGATATTAAGCCTCGCGACATCGTAACAATTGATGCAATTGATAATGCTTTTGCATTGGACATGGCTATGGGCGGTTCTACTAACACAGTCCTTCATACACTAGCATTAGCAAATGAAGCTGAAATTGATTACTCATTAGAACGTATCAATGATATTGCTGCTCGTGTTCCACACTTAGCTAAGATTGCTCCTGCCTCTGATTATCATATTGAAGATGTTCACAATGCAGGTGGTGTTAGTGCAATCATCAATGAATTACTTAAAAAGCCAGATGCTCTGAATGGAGATTGTTTAACTGTTACAGGTAAAACCTTACGTGAAAATGTGGCGGGCTGTGAAATCACTGACCACAACGTAATCCGTCCACTTGAAAATCCACATTCTGAACAAGGTGGATTAGCTATTTTATTTGGTAACCTTGCTCCAGAAGGTGCAGTTGTTAAGGTTGGTGCTGTAGACCCAGAGGTTGGCGGATACCACAGAGGCCCTGCTGTTTGCTATGATTCTCAAGAAGATGCCCTATCTGGAATCATTGTTGGTAAAGTTAAAGAAGGCGATGTTGTAGTCATTCGTTATGAAGGACCTAAAGGTGGTCCAGGGATGCCTGAAATGCTTGCTCCTACATCTCAAATTGTTGGTAGAGGTCTTGGTGCAAAAGTTGGTCTAATTACTGATGGACGTTTCTCGGGTGCATCTAGAGGAATCTCAATCGGACACATCTCTCCTGAAGCTGCTGAAGGTGGTCCAATTGCATTCGTCCAAGATGGTGACATGATTGAGCTTGATTTAAATAATCGTACTATTACATTAGAAATTTCTGATGAAGAATTTGAAAAACGCAGAGCTGAGTGGAAAGGCTTTGAACCAAAGGTGAAAAAAGGCTATCTTGCTCGCTATTCAAAACTTGTAACAAATGCAAGTACTGGTGGAGTTATGAAAATATAATACTCTTCACATATGAAACATCCCGATTCAAAAGAATCGGGATGTTTTTTTTTAGTTATGTTCTTTCTAGCATTCTCTCTAGGGCAAGTACGGCATCCTTTGCAATTTCTTCTGGAACTTTAATAATTTGTGTGGTCTCCCCTCTTTCAATCATTTCTAATGACCATGTTAAATGTGGTAAGTCGATTCGATTCATTGTTAAACAAGCACAGAGATGAGGATTAAGTGAAATAATCTCTTTTTCCGGATGTTGCTTGATGATTCGTTGAACGAGATTCATTTCAGTTCCAATTGCCCACTTGCTTCCTTTGGGTGCTTTTTCAATCATATCAATAATATAAGCGGTTGAACCCGCATAATCTGCAAGTACTACTGTTTCATATGGACACTCTGGATGAACAATGATATTCATATCGGGTTTTGATTTACGGATATTCTGTACATTTGATGGTGTAAAGTTTTCATGAACGGAACAATGTCCCTTCCAAAGGATGATTTTAATATCTTCCATGTTTCCTTCATATTTTAATGTATGATTGATCGGATCCCAAACAGCCATCTGGTCTAGTGGAATACCTAATTCAAATGCCGTATTTCTTCCTAAATGCTGATCAGGTAAGAATAAGATTCTTTCTTTTTTAGTAAAAGCCCACTTGAGCATTTTTTTCGCGTTTGACGAAGTTACAGTTGCTCCCCCATTTTTTCCGACAAATGCTTTAATAGCAGCTGTTGAATTCACATAGGTTAATGGCAGGATTGTGTCACCAAAAGTATCCTGTAATTGGCTCCAGCACTTTTGTGTTTGGTGAATATTGGCCATATCAGCCATTGAACAGCCGGCTCTCATATCAGGTAAATAGACTTTTTGTGATTCAGTTGTTAAAATATCGGCTGTTTCTGCCATAAAGTGAACCCCACAAAATACGATGAACTCCGCATCTTTGTTCTCGGCAGAAATTTGTGCAAGTTTTAATGAATCACCTGTTGTGTCCGAAAACTTAATCACTTCATCCTTTTGATAATGGTGACCCGGTATAAACAGACGCTTACCAAGTCGAGACTTTATTTGTAAAACGCGTTCTTCCATTTCCTGAACAGATAAACGTTTATATTCATCTGGAAGTAAAGCTCCAGATGAAGTGTTTTTCATCATTTCTAATAGGTTCATCTATGTTCTCTCCTTTACTTATGAATAAACGATATTTTCAAAAGCTCTCTTTCGGATAATCTCTTTTTTGTACCAATTATCGTGGTCTTCAAATGGGTAATCTTCACGGAAATGACTACCTCTGCTTTCTGTTCTCATCTTGGCGGAACTGGCAATTAGCCAACCTACGGTGATCATGTTTACGATTTCAAGCTGTTCAATTGTTAAACTTGATGGTGAAATTTCATCAAATTTACGTTTGAATTTCTCTAACCATTCTATTGCATATTGAAGTTGGTCATCATTACGTACAATCCCTACATTCTCCATCATCATTGTTTGAATTTGAGTTTTTGATGGTAGACTAAGAGTATAGTCTGGTTTACCAATTCCTTTAGCAACTGGGTACAATCTGTTTGGTATATAATCTACAAAAATATCATTTGCAACTAAATTTCCAAACACAATCCCTTCAAGTAATGAGTTACTTGCTAAACGATTTGCTCCATGGACTCCAGTACAAGCTACTTCTCCAATAGCATACAAATTCGGAATAGTTGTCTGTCCTCGCGTATTTGTTTTTACCCCACCCATTGAAAAATGGGCTCCTGGTACTACTGGTATTAATCCATTTTCTATTTTAATTCCATTTTTTATGCAAAGGTTAGTGATTGTTGGGAAGCGACTAGCAAAATCATCAATCATAGAAATATCTAAAAAGATACTTTTACCGTTACAGATCTCATCAAAAATGGCTCGTGCTACCACATCTCTTGGTGCGAGATCAAGCAAAGGATGGAGACCATTCATGATTGGTCTACCATCTTCATCAACAAGGATGGCACCTTCTCCCCTCACTGCTTCAGAAACAAGACCACAGGATCTCCCGTCTTTGTGTAATAATGTCGGGTGGAATTGAATGAATTCTAAATCACATAGCTCCGCACCAGAACGATAAGCCATTGCAAGACCATCCCCCATGATTGTTGTGTCATTTGAAGAAAAGGAATATAGTCCTCCACATCCACCTGTTGCTAAAATTGTATAATCTGCAAAATAATCGAAAATCTCATTGTTTTGAGATTTCGCTTTTACCCCGATACAGTGATCATTTTCAATAAGAAAATCAATTGCTGTTAAGTCCTCAAAAATTTGAACCCGTTCCTTTACTTTTGCAAGCATGTGCAGTACCAACGCTTTCCCAGTGGCGTCACCACCTGCATGTAGGATTCGTCTCGTGGAATGGGCCCCTTCTTTTCCTAGTACCAGATTATGGTCCTCATCTCTATCGAAGTTCATTCCATCATTGATTAACTTCCATAGATAGCTGGGTCCGTTTTGTACTAAAATTTCAACTGCGCTCTCCTTGTTATGATAACAACCAGCGGAAACGGTATCGTTAAAATGGGAACGCCAGGAATCGTCCTTTCCAACACTAGATGCAACACCACCCTGCGCCAATATGGAATTACTGTTTGTCACTTTTGACTTTGTGATAATAATCACATTCTTTTTCAAACTTAATCTATACGCAGCGGTTAATGCGGAAATACCACTGCCAATAATAATAATGTCGCTGCTTGGCATTTGAAAAAACCCTCCCTTAGTATGCGTTATCAATCTAGGTAACTTTTTAGGAGAAAAAAGAATTGAGTTTACAACTGTCTTGACACTTATATTTACATAAATGTAGACTAATGACAAGACCTTTTTCATTGTCCCCTGCTTTTGTAGGTAGATTGAAAGGATGGTAGAGACGATGATTTACTTAGATTATGCCGCAACAACTCCGATTCGCGAGGAAGCATTACAGACGTTTACAGAGGTTTCAACAAAATATTATGGAAATCCAAGTAGCTTACATGATGTTGGTTCTAATGCGAAGCAATTGCTAGAATTGTGTCGTAAAGAGCTTGCTGATACAATAAATGGGGAGCCTGAAGGTGTTTATTTTACAAGCGGAGGTTCAGAATCAAATCACTTAGCGATTCGCTCCCTTCTAGAAGCACATAAAGCCAAAGGAAACCACTTGATTACAAGTTCAACAGAACATTCATCTGTTCATAATGTATGTAAGCAACTTGAAACAGAAGGTTACGATGTTACCTATCTTCCTGCTGATCGATTTGGACAGGTTCGATTGGATGATTTGCAATCAGCAATTACGGATAAAACCATTTTTGTGTCGATTCAGTTTGCAAACCCAGAAATCGGCACGATTCAACCTATTGTAGAAATTGGGACTTTTCTACATGAGAGAAATATTTTATTTCATAGTGACTGTGTCCAGGCTTTTGGGAAGATTCCAATAGATGTTAAAAGAGCACATATTGATAGCTTGTCAATTTCTAGTCATAAAATATATGGTCCAAAAGGAGTTGGAGCTTGTTATATACGTCCATCTGTCATGTGGAAAATGCAAATACCTGGAACTTCACATGAAAATGGATTCCGTCCCGGAACCGTAAATATACCAGGAATTGCATCCTTTATTACTGCTGCTCAGTTAATTTGTAGTGAAATGGAAATGAATACTAGGAAAAATCAAGGATTGCGAGATAGACTATTATCTGGGCTAGCCATTTTAAAAAATGAAATTAATGTTGAAGGACATCCAACTGATCAGCTTCCACATATTATAGGTTTGTCCGTTGACGGTATACAAGGGCAATATATTATGCTTGAATGCAATCGACATGGAATCGCAATTTCTACAGGAAGCGCTTGTCAAATTGGTAAGCAAACCCCATCGAAAACAATGCTTGCAATAGGAAAAACGAAAGATGAAGCAAAACAGCTAATTCGTATTTCATTTGGACGAATGACAACTACAGAGGATATTGACAAGGTAGTCGAAGTTTTAAGGAATATTGTTTAACAGCTTGATAGTGATATTGGAGTGAATAAAATGAGTGGAGATAAAAAATTATTAGGTGAGCAACGACGAGAAACGATTATAAAATGGTTAAAGGAAAGTCCTACCCCAATCATTGGCGAGGAGTTATCAAAACGAGCAAATGTAAGCCGCCAGGTCATTGTTCAAGATATCTCGTTATTAAAGGCGAAAAATGAACCAATTGTTGCTACTAGTCAAGGCTATATCTATTTACAAGATCAGCCCAAGGAAGAAAATTTCACACGCATTATTGCCTGTAAACACACATCTGAGGAAACGGCGAAAGAACTAAATATTTTGGTTGATCATGGAGTGACCGTTCGTGATGTAATTGTGGAGCATCCTGTATATGGGGATATTACAGGTTCCTTAATGATTAAGAATCGATTCGAGGTTAAACGTTTTGTCGAAAGAATAACTGAAACAAAGGCTACCCTTCTGTCGTTGTTGACAAATGGAGTACACCTGCATACGATTGAGGCGGATTCTATTGAAAAAATCAATGCAGCCTGTGAAGCCTTACGCGAAGAGAATATATTATTTAGTGACCAGTAAGATGAATTAAGCAACAGCCTTGTGAGGACTGTTGCTTTTTTGTTTCCCGATTAAAAATGGATGGATCTATATAACATGAAGATGCAAAAAGACTGTGATCGTATCCTCATTAACCGAAATGGTTCAAACGTACCCTCATTCACTGAACAGAGTTTAAGTGAGGGTAAGAAAACAGCTTAAATGTACCCTCACACAATGAAGTGAGCTTAAGTGAGGGTAAGAAAACAGCTTAAGCGTACCCTCGTTAAATCCTTTGAGTCCAAGTGAAGCTACGAATACGTAATATCCCTACCGTCTCCTACGATCACACCATAATCTTACAGATATCATTTGTAAATTCTACTGGGTCTTGGATTGGTAGGCCTTCGATAAGAAGTGCTTGGTTGTACAATAAGTGAGTATATAAATCTAATTTTGTTTGGTCATTGTCGAATGCATTTTTCAATGATTGGAAGACTTCATGTTGTATATTGATCTCCAACACCTTATCTGCTTTAATGTTTTGGTTATCTGGCATAGCATTAAGCACTTTTTCCATTTCAATGGAGATCTCACCATCTGTTGATAAGCAGACTGGGTGTGTTTTAAGTCGTTTTGAAATTCTTACATCCGTTACCTTACCGGCTAATGTATTTTTCATATATTCAAATAGCTCTTTGTTCTCGTTTTGTTCTTCTTCTGTTGTTTTATCGTTTTCATTTGGTTCAAAGCCTAGATCGCTGCTTGATACTGATTTGAACTCTTTTTCCTTGTATTTCATGAGCATTTTAATCGCAAACTCATCAATATCCTCTGTGAAATAAAGGATTTCATAGCCCTTATCAGCCACTAATTCTGTTTGTGGAAGTTTATCAATTCGTTCTACTGAATCACCAGTTGCATAATAAATATACTTTTGATCTTCCGACATTCTAGATACATATTCATCTAATGTGACAGGCTTTTTCTCCTTGGAAGAATAGAAGAGTAACAAATCTTGAAGGGTTTCTTTATTGCTTCCGTAATCACTATACACACCAAATTTTAATTGGCGACCAAAGCTATCATAGAACTTTTCATAGTTGTCGCGTTCATTCTTTAACATGCTTTGTAATTCGCTCTTTATTTTTTTATTGATGTTTTTCGCAATAAGTTTTAATTGTCGGTCCTGTTGAAGCATTTCTCTTGAAATATTAAGCGATAAATCCTCAGAATCTACCAACCCCTTAATAAAGCTAAAATAATCCGGAAGCAGGTCGGCGCATTTGTTCATTATTAAAACCCCGTTTGAGTAAAGCTCAAGGCCCTTCTCGTATTCCTTTGAATAATAGTCAAAAGGAATATTTTCAGGTATATATAATATTGCATTATAGCGGATTGTCCCATCAACACTGATATGAATATGTTTCAGTGGCTTATCAAAACCATAGTGTTTTTCATTATAGAATTTTTCATAGTCTTCATCTGTTAATTCGCTTTTGTTCTTTCTCCAAATTGGAACCATGCTGTTGATAACTTGTTCCTCTGTTATCTGCTCGTATTCAGATTCGCTTCCTTCTTTAAGTTTACTTGTTGTAACATCCATCTTTATTGGGTAGCGAATGAAATCTGAGTACTTTTTGATAATGGATTTCAAGCGATATTCTTCTAAAAACTCATCATATGTTTCATCTTCTGTGTTTTCTTTGATTTTTAAAATGATTTCAGTACCGACAGTATCTTTTTCCACTGTTTCAATTGTATACCCATCGGCACCAGTTGATTCCCATTTATATGCTTCTTCACTGCCCAGTGCTTTACTTACAACAGTAACAACATCTGCAACCATGAAAGCAGCATAAAATCCGACACCGAATTGACCAATGATATCGTGACCATCTTTAATTTCCGTTTCCTTTTTAAAAGCTAAGGAACCACTTTTTGCAATTGTTCCAAGATTCGTTTCTAGCTCTTCCTTTGTCATACCAATTCCGGTATCAGAAATAGTAAGAGTTCTGTTATCTTTGTCGGCAGTAATTTTGATGAAGTAGCTATCTTTATCAAATTGATATCGATCATCGGTTAACGCCTTATAGTAGATTTTGTCAATCGCATCGCTAGCGTTTGAGATTAGTTCCCGTAAGAAAACTTCTCTCTGGGAATAAATTGAGTTAATCATCATTTCTAATAACCTTTTAGACTCTGCTTTAAACTGCTTTTTTGCCATACTAAATCCCCTTTCAGTAAATAACTGTGACAATTATATTGTTTTACGTTAGCACTCTCATTCCTGGAGTGCTAACACCCAACTTTTTAATAACATATATTTTTTTCTCTGTCAATCAAGTTGCTAGTTAATTCTTTATAAATGTGGTGATTTTCTCCTTATGATTTTGAAAGGATTGTTCACCCAGCTTTACGAGGAAATCGATATATTCTGGTGCATCAAATGGAACCTCCCGGCCAAGTTCTTCATTTATGCGAACATAGTTATCACTTAGCAAATGCTGACAATGATAAGTTACCGATTCCGATGACAAATGCAGGGCGAGATCGAGTAGTTTTGGAGTCATTTTCATCGATGGAAGATTAAATGGCAGCCACTTATTTACGCCCCATTCTTTCTTTTTTTCAATCGAGAAGTCAATTTTTTGTAGACCTGTCCCTATTGATAAAATTTGAATGTCGGATAAATTCTTTTCAAAATAATGCTGGGCTTCTGTAATACAAACAAGCGAAGGATTATTAGCCCAAAGTCCCCCATCAATGGCTAAATAGTGATTATTAATATTATTTGGTGGGAAAAAGACGGGTGCTGAACATGAAGACAGAACGGCATCCCAAAGCTTTATGGAGTGATCGTCCTGTTCTGCATTACCATAATTCGTTCGGTGTACAAAAGGTTTCCCATTGGTAATATCAACGGTCGGGATAAGCAAGGGTTTTTCTATATCAAATAATGTAATTTCACCAAATGCTTCTTGTATATAATGTCGTAAAAATTGATCACTGTACACACTCTTTAGAAACCCAATTTTCGCTTGCTTGGTAAAAATCTTTTCCCCGTATTTGATGTAGTTTTCCTGTACATCCTCCATATTTATCTCTAAAGTTGCTGAAGCAGCAATGATTGAACCAGTACTCGTTCCTGCAACCATATCAAACATCTTGGAGATGGGTTTTTTATATTCTTTTTCTATTAAGCGTAAAATGGCAACAGCAAAGACTCCGCGAATTCCGCCCCCATCAATGCATAAGATTTTCATATTTTTCACCTATTAGCCGTTTTTTTACTAGTATTCCCTTGAAGCATCATAGGTATAAGCAGCAAAAAAGATGCCTCTAAAAGGGCATCTTATACTTGCTTCATGATTGAAATGATTTCTTCTGGTGTTGGAAATCTACCTACTTCTTTTTTCGAGAACACTTTTTCCCCATTTACAGTCACTTCAAACACCCCGCCTGAAGCTGGAATGAGTTCAAGGTTTGTAATGTTTTGTCTAAAGTGTGTGAATAGTTTTTCCGCAAGACCTGCGGCTTTAGGTGCGTAGTTTCACTGCATACAAAACTCAATTGAAATCTTATACATTATGAAAACCTCCTATTTTTTTATCCATACCCGATTCCCTTCTTCACGAAGTGTAAGTTGCTGTTCATCAAGTAGCTCTAAGAAAGGAATGAGATATTTACGAGAAAGAGTTAATATTTCTTTTGCTTCTGATAAACTAAAACGTTCGTTTGTTTGAGCTTGAAGCTTAGCAACAGCTTTTTCAACAGCATTTTTGTGAACTAATGTGTCTTCACCCAATAAGAATGCTTGGTTTGTTATTAATAAATAGGCCTTAAGCTCATTTGCAGCTTGGTTCTCAATGGCAGCTTCTTTTATATAATCTCCCCATTTTCTTGGTTGAATAGCATCGTTGAGAAGTGAATCGACGATATTTTCCAATGGTCCTTTCGGTAGGCTCGGGTAAAAAGTTGCAACTGAAAGATATTGTACATCCTTTTTAATGGCATTGTTTTGTAATAACACATTTATACAGTATTCAATTAAATTTTTATCTTGTTTAATCTCTTGAAGAAGTTCGGCCTTACTCATACCTATTCGTAAAGGAAATTCTTTGTGATAATTGATTAATCTTTCAAGGATTGTTGCACTTAGTTCGGATACGGTTCGTTTCAGACTATACCCCTTCTCATTAACTTTAATATAACTTCCCGAGGATAAAATTTCTTTTACTTCTTCCTCTTGTAAAGAGGATAGTTGAATTAGCCTAAGCGTTGATAATAGCTTATGAGTCTGAAATAAATCATCAATGATTTCTGATGGTGAACGCTCCTTTTGTTTTTTGAGCATATTTATGGTTTCTTCACCAAATCTGTATTTCTGAGCTTGTGGCTGAGTAATCCATCCACCACCAAGTGTTTCAACTGGAGTGGGTCTTCGTAATATAAACCTATCCCCACGACGTACTACAATTTCATCATCTAATCGAATCTGACAAAGTATTTCATCCGTTGATTCCTGAACTTCATTCCGATCAAAAAAGATAATTTTGCCGTAAGCTTCAGTGGTACCTACATGTAACTTGACCGGAGAACGTTGCTTTAGTGGAATTGATAGTGATGAAACAAGCTGCAGTGAAACATCAATCATGTTAGTTACTTGAAAGTTTTCTGAATCAACTAGCACATCACCACGTCTAATCTCGTCTTTTGTTGCTCCGGTAATATTTAGTGCCACCCGTTGCCCTGCCTGTGCCTGTTTTGTTTCTTGATTATGAACCTGAATTTGGCGTATTTTAATCTTTTTTTCTGACGGCAAAAGGGTTAATGGACTGTCTTTTGTCACACTACCTTCAAACACCGTTCCTCTAACAACCGTACCATGTCCTTGAACTGTAAATGCCTGGTCAATTGGCAAGCGAAATGATCCATGGCTATTTCTTTGGTTAAGATTTTTAAGTTCCTTTTGAATAGCTTGCTTTAGTTCGGGTATTCCGTTTCTTGATAAGCTATCAATATACAGGATTGGAGCATCCTTATAATCCGTATCGGCGAGTAATTCATTTATCTCATCGACAGCGAGTTCCAGCAACTCCTTCTCTACCCTTTCAATCTTTGAAACCACAATCATACATTTCTTAATACCTAAAAATTTTAATATATGGAGGTGTTCTTTTGTTTGTGGCATGACCCCTTCGTTCGCTGCAATCACAAGCAACACAAGATCAATCCCGGCAACACCGGCAATCATTTGTCTAATGAATCGCTCATGTCCGGGTACATCCACGATTGAGACATGCATTTCGTTATTTAATACAAGAGGTGCAAAGCCAGGCTCAATTGATATATTCCGTTCTTTTTCTTCTTTTAACCGATCAGTATCAACGCCTGTTAATGCTCTTGTAAGGGTTGTTTTTCCGTGGTCAATATGTCCTGCCATTCCAATGGTGTAATAAACTTCAGTCATTAACTCCCTCCTCTCTTTTTATTTCCGTAGTCTCTACCTTCTACTTTACTAGGAAGCCTGAAGCAATTTCAAGCAGGATGATTATTATTTGCCTTGAAAATAGATTCCTGTATATAATGAAAGGTGTTCCTTTTTGGGGTTGGCTGGGTGACTGGTGTCCCCCTGGGTCTTCAAAACCCTGAGGGAGGCGCGTGTCGTCTCTGGTGGGTTCGATTCCCACACAGTCCCGCCAATATTGTTTATAAAAATGAAATGTTAAAAAGTGTGGAAGGAGTGAAGTTGATGTCTAAGAAGGAAGAAATCATTAAATTGACCTCCCTTTCAACAAAGGCTGGCTGAGGATGCAAAATCGGTCCTGAGGACCTGACGCAGGTTCTGCGTCATTTACCAAAAGCTACGCCAAATCCTAATTTATTAGTTGGTCTTGATACGCCTGATGATGCCGGAGTATATAGAATCAGTGATGATATTGCGCTTGTGCAAACACTGGACTTTTTTACGCCAATCGTGGACGATCCGTACATGTTTGGGCAAATTGCAGCAGCGAATGCTTTAAGTGATGTCTACGCAATGGGAGGAAAACCGATTACAGTTATGAACATCGTCGCCTTCCCTATTAATACATTAGATAAAAGTATTTTAGCCGACATCTTAGCAGGTTCTGCGGAAAAAGTAAGAGAATCAGGAGCTTCATTAGTTGGTGGACACTCCATCGATGACAAGGAGCCAAAATTCGGCTTATCCGTGACAGGTACTGTTCATCCCAATCGAATTCGTGCAAATGTCGGTGCAAAGCCTGGTGACCGCCTTATTTTAACTAAGCCAATCGGGGTTGGGATATTAACAACAGCTATTAAGAGAGACCTATTAGAGACTAAAGATATCAAAAAAGTAACAGAAGTCATGGCAACATTAAATAAAAATGCTGCCGAGGTAATGGAAGAATATCATGTTCATGCTTGTACAGATGTTACAGGATTTGGTCTGCTAGGTCACGCAATGGAAATGGCTGAAGGAAGCCAAGTTGGCATGACGATTCAGTACGAAAGTGTCCCAATTTTGCCAAGAACGAAAGAACTCGCTGAACAAAAAGTAGTTCCGGGTGGAACAAAGAAAAATCATGCTTGGTTAGCAGAACGAATTGAGTATAGTTCTGGTCTTGATGAACTCGATCAACTCATTCTTTGTGATGCAATCACATCAGGTGGACTTCTTGTATCTGTTCCAGAAGCTGAAGCCGAAAAAATGCTGCAAAAACTACACGAAAACAATGTAGAAGCGAGCATAATTGGTGAAGTAACAAGCGAAAAACCTGGAATTATTAAGGTAATCTAAAGGACTCTAGTTTGAGTCCTTTTTAGGTTGATAGGAAATAATACCTTTAACTTTAATGTAATTTACAAAATGAGGTGTCAAATTTGAAAACGAAAACGATTTATGTTCTCTTCCTAGTTTTAACCCTCCTTCTTACGGCTTGTGGTTCAAACACTAGTGATGAAAACGAAAATGAGAAAGAAGAATCTTTTACAATTGGAGTCATTCCAGTCCAAACAGTTGGCGAAATGGAGACAGCGATGGATAAGCTTCAGACTGTATTAACGGAAAAATTAAACCGTGACGTGTCAGTTGAAGTGTATCCAGACTATAACGGTGTAGTAGAGGCAATGAATTATGACAAAATTGATATGGCCTATTTTGGTCCATTAACCTATGTTGTGGCCCACGAAAAAAGCGGTGCAAAAGCGATCATCACCCAATTGATTGATGGTGAGCCATTTTACCATTCTTATATCATTACTCATAAAGACAGTCCTTTAAATTCGATAGAAGATTTGGTCGCTAACTCAAAAGAAATTGATTTTGCTTTTGGTGATATTAACTCAACCTCAGGCTCTCTCATTCCTTCTATCGAATTACAAGATCAAGGTGTGTTTAAATCTGAAGATGAGCACAATTTTAAAACGGTTCGATATACTGGTTCACATGATGCCACAGCCTTAGCGGTACAAAATCAACAAGTCGGTGCAGGAGCTATCGATAGTGCAATCTATAATCAGTTAGTTGAATCTGGAAAAGTAGATGGTTCGTTAATTAAAACAATTTGGCAATCTGAAAAATTGTTTCAATACCCATGGGCTGTACATAAAGATACTGATGACGAAACCATTCAAAAACTTAAAGATGCCTTCTTAGCCATTGAAGATGAAGAAATATTAGCAGCGTTTGGCGCGAGCGGTTTTACAGAAGCAACGGATGAGGACTATGAGAGCATCCGGAAAGCTGCAATCAAACAAGGAATTATTAATGAATAGAGCTGATTCATATGTGGTTTAAACGAACTACTTTTCTAACTGTAGTTCTATTGGTTATTGCAATTTTTGTTAGTATGAGATTAACCGAATTCGACTTATCAAAATTTCGTGATTTTCGAAATATGATAGATTTTCTTTCACAATGGTTTCCTATTGATTTTACAGCATTACCTCTATTGTTATGGGATAGTGCTGAGACCCTTGCGATGGCATTTCTAGGAAGTTTTTTCGGGCTTATCATCGCGTTACCGATTAGCTTTCTTGGGGCCAAGAACACCTCTCCATCGGGCATAATTTACAATGTAGTCCGGATCTTAATGAGCTTTGTCCGTTCAATACCGGAAATTGTGTTCGGATTGATTTTATTAACGGCACTGGGGCTTGGCCCCTTTCCTGCTGTGTTAGCTATAATGTTTCACAATATAGGTGTTCTTGGAAAATTAATTTCCGAATTGATTGAATCAGCTGAACCCGGTCCACAGGAAGCGATGAGAGCTGTTGGAACAAAAAACTGGTTAGCATCTCTTTTTAGCATCCTACCGCAAATTTGGCCAAATGTCTTATCACAATATTTTTATCGGTTTGAGGTTGCGATCCGCACTTCCCTCATACTCGGATTTATTGGAGGTGGCGGAATTGGGCAGCGTCTTTTTAATGACTTTAAAAGTTTTCAATATTCATCTGTATCGTTGGACGTTTTACTCATCATGGTAATTGTCATTATTGTGGACTCGTTTGGAAGTTATGTTCGGAATAAAGTGATTTGAAGTTGATAAATCTGTACAAAGAAGCAATGACGCTTTGAATGGGGTATGTGTGTAATGATTGAGTTGAAGGATGTAACGGTGTACTATCCAAATACAAATAGACCTGCATTGAAAACAGTAAATCTTCACCTAACTGAAGGAGAATTTGTGTGTGTGCTTGGTAAAAGCGGTGCGGGTAAATCAACGCTTATTCGTTGTATGAACGGTCTTCAACAGCCAACAAGTGGTGAAGTATTTTTTGATGGAGAACGATTTACAAATAAAACGAGTGAAGAACAGCGCCTCGTACGGAGAGAAATCGGAATGATTTTTCAGCATTTTAACCTCATTCCCCGCTTGACCGTATTGCAAAATATATTTACAGGGATGTTTGGTTATCGGAGTTCTATGAGGAATTTACTCGGGATCTTTTCGAACGAAGAAATTGATCAAGCAAAACGTGTGTTAGGAGTTGTCGGTCTTTCTGAATTTGAAAATCGTCGGATTGAGCATTTAAGTGGTGGTCAAAAGCAGCGTGTTGGAATTGCACGCGCTTTATTACAAAAACCTCGTGTGTTTTTAGGAGATGAACCGGTGGCAAGCTTAGATCCAGGCACGGCTAATCGTATAATCTCTTTATTAAAGGAATTGCATGAGCGCCATGGTCTCCTTTCCGTTATGAATCTACATGATGTTGAATTAGCAAAACAATTTGCTTCAAGAATTATAGCTCTAAAAAGTGGTGAAATCATTTTTGACGGAAAACCTGAACATTTTACAGAAGAAATTTATAGACAAACATACCATTTATGAAAAATATCCATTGAGAGGAAGTAATTGTTTTCTTTTTCTTGAATTGATATAATTTTTTATATTAATAGAAAAGAAGGTACATGCTTTGACGAAAAAGAAATTACAATATTGGCTTATTCAGATCCTTTTGATTTTAACGATTATCTATGTTTCAACGAAAATTACCTTTCTATTTGAACCAATTGGTGTGTTTTTCTCTACCATCTTTTTCCCAATTTTGATTACTGGATTTCTTTATTTTCTATTAAATCCTGTCGTCAAATTTCTACATCGCCATAAAGTTCCAAAGAGTATAGGGATCATCATTATTTACGTAGCGTTTTTTGGGTTAATAATGTTAGCAGTCGGAAACTTAGTCCCGGTTATTACAAAACAATTTTCCGCCTTAGGTAATGCCCTACCTGGTTATGCCAACCAAGTGATGGACTTTTTTGAGAATGTAACAAAGTCCTCGGAATTTAAGTGGATTCAAGATGAACAACAGGAACTTTTAAAAACGATTGAAGAAAAGCTAATTGCTTTTGCAAATACTCTTCCAAACCGTATAACCGGTGGTATAACGCAAATTATTGGCTTTGTGACGAATATTGCAATTATTCTTGTGACTGTGCCGTTCCTTTTGTTTTATATGTTCAAAGATGGCGACCGTTTCCCTCAAGCAATTGCAAGATTTTTTCCTACCGATTATAGAGACGAGGCTTTAACCATCTTAAAAGAAACCGGTGAGACACTCTCTGCTTATATTCAAGGGCAAGTTACTGTAGCTTTAGCAGTTGGAACCCTATCATTTATTGGGTATTTAATTATTGACTTACCGTTTGCACTTGTTATGGCATTAATTGTTGCAGTGACGAATATTATTCCGTATGTCGGACCATTTCTCGGTGGTGCACCAGCAGTCATTGTTGGTTTATTTGACTCACCTGCGAAAGCATTGTTAGTCGTTTTAGTGATTGTCGTCGCTCAGCAAATTGAAGGGAATGTGCTTTCTCCACTTATCCTTGGTAAAACATTGGATACACACCCTGCTACGATTATTATTCTTTTACTTGCAGCTGGAAATCTGGCAGGAGTATTAGGAATGATCCTAGCCATTCCAACCTATGCGGTTATCAAAACGATTGTCATCAATATTGTGAAGTTCCTGAAAGCCAAGAAGAAGGCCGAACTAACAACAGATGTCTAAATAAAAACCACGGGACTTATGTTCCGTGGTTTTTAGTCTGATAAAATATTTTTAAGGTTAAAATCTCTTGCTATTAATTCATAGGATTTGAGTCGATCCTTAGGAGAATGTGTAATGGTTACGATCATTAGTTCATCGGCTTGATATGCTTGTTGAAGCTCAAAGAGTCTATTCTTCACTTCCATTGGGTCTCCAATGATGACTTTTTGTTTCATTTTTTCAAAACCCTTGTAAAGATTTTCCTTTTTTAGGTATTCCTTCGCTTCTGAAATGGAGGGGATTCCCCCGCTACCTTCTTTCTTATCTCTTTGCTTTCCCCATATATAAGAACTTAACGCAATATCTTCGGCTTTTTCCTGTGTTTCAGCACAAATGGCAGAAACTGTAACAATTACTTGTGGCTTGTCTCCTTCTTTTCGCGCTATAAAGTTTTTACGATATTCTCTCACAATCTCTTCGCCGTCATTGTCGCTCATAAATAACCCAAAGGTGTAAGCTAGCCCTTTTTCAGCAGCAAGTATAGCGCTCTTTTTGCTTGTTCCCAAAAGCCAAGGAACTGGCGGTGTTTCTGGGATTGGAGCAGCTTTTACGTTTGCAAATTCATGGCCAGGTGGAAAATCACGATGTATGAAATGTAAAAGCATATCAATTAAATCGGGCATTTTCCAAACCTGTTGCAAAAAATTATCAGATAATGCATTGGCCGCTTCTGCTGAACCACCAGGAGCCCTTCCAATTCCGATGTCAATACGACCGGGAAAAAGTGTTCCGAGCATGTTGTAGACCTCAGCTACTTTATAAGGTTTATAGTGAGGGAGTAAAACAGCGCCAGAACCGATTCTAATTGATTTGGTATGAGCTCCAATATAACCAAGCATCACCTCAGGTGCAGGACAGGCTAATCCTGTTAAGTCGTGATGCTCAGCAATCCAATATCTAATATATCCTAATCGCTCCCCTGCTTGGGCTAGTTTCATTGATTCCACCAATGCTTCTTGTGGTGTTTGATTTGCAGAAATGGGAGCTTGATCTAAAATACTTAATCGCATATTTTTGACTCCCTTCTATTCTTCTATTTCACAAAGAGTCAGTCTGAAAAGTCCAATCTGTTCTTTTTCATAAAGATTCGTGATAGAAGTTGAGTATTCCTGGAAATTCACTTTACAATCTATATGTTGATCTGGCACTTTTAAGTGAAAAATTCCTTTGTATAATAATGTTGTTACATCATGGTATTCTTCGGTTGTTACGTTGAAATTAACTTTCACTAACAATAACCCATTTTTTATTTCTTCATCGTAATCTATAATGTTCAATTTATAATCGTCTAAGTAAATTTCGTTAACCATTGTCAGCACTCCTCTTTACTATTTCTTATTTCCATTACAATGAATAATCCTCCATAAAATTCTTTACGTTCGATAATTTTTAATCCATTTTGACTCACGAGTTTTTCTGTTTCCCGATTTAAACAACATCCATCACATACTTTTTTCCAAGCAGGGGTAAGCCAATCCTGTAGTTTTGATAAAAATGGATTTCTCATTTTTACATGCTCAAACATGAGAATTGTTCCATTTGGTTTACAAACCCTTTTCATTTCTAGTATCGCTTTTTCAGCGTCTGGAATCGTGCAAAACACAAGTGTTGCTACTAAAGTATCAAATGTTTCATCTTCAAAAGGTAAGTTTTCAGCACCTGCTTGAACAATGTCAATCGGCACAATAGCTTGTGATTTATTGTTAACAGCTCTCTCTGTCATTAGTGGATTAGGTTCGATTGCGGTGACACTTTGAACGTTCTGGTAAAGCGGGAAATTGATACCTGTTCCTGAACCTAGTTCGAGTACTTGTCCAGTTGCTTTTTTGAGCAAACGGCGACGAATTGAGATGAATTTTCTTTTTTCAAGTGGTTTCATAAAAAAATCGTATAGCGACGGAAATAATGAACTCATTCTTTCAACTCCATTAGCCTCAATTACCTAGATTATATAATAAGAGGGTTATGATTTTCGAATAATTGGTATGCAGTAGGAACATGTAATGCTAAAATGGGTAAGATAAAAATAACCTTGGTTAAGGAGTTGTATGTTTTGAGATTCCAGTGGAATTTAATTTTAGGACTATTATTTGCACTTATTGTAGCAATCTTTGCGGTAGTGAACGTTGATTCTGTTAGAGTTAATTATGTGTTTGGTTATTCAGAAATCCCGCTTATTTTAATTATTTTGGGTTCAGCCTTACTCGGAGGCTTAATCGTGGGCATGTTTGGGATTCTTCGTCAATATAGGCAGCAACGTCAAATTAAAAAGCTAGAGAAAGAAATTGAACAACTTAAGAGTATAAAAGTTGAGGAAAAACCAGTAGAGAAAAAAAGTAATGATTCTTCAGAAAAGGCTAATGAGGACGAGTCGGAGAATCAAAATCAATGATGACATTATTAGGTATGAAGAAGTTATTGGTTGTCATTTATAAGAGTTATGTTCTTCATCAGAGTGATGAAGAACATAATGTCTGCAATTTAAAACAGTTATGATCTTCATCGAGTTTATGAAGAACATAAAGGCTCATATTTAATTGAGTTAAGATCTTCATTAAGGTTATGAAGAACATAATGGTTGAAATGTAAAAGAGTTATGATCTTCATCAAGGTTATGAAGACCATAAAGGCGGAAATGTAATAGAGTTATGATCATCATCAAAGATATGAAGAACATAATGTCTGTCATTTAGAAGAGTTCTGTTCTTCATCAAAGTTATGAAGAACAGAAAGGCTGAATTGTAAAAGAGTTATGATCTTCATCAAGGTTATGAAGAACATAATGTCTGTCATTTATAAGAGTTCTGTTCTTCATCAAAGTTATGAAGAACAGAATGTCTGATATTTAATAGAGTTATGATCTTCATTAAGGTAATGAAGAACATAAAGACTGCCATTTAAAAGAGTTATGATCTTCATAGAGGTTATGAAGAACATAAAGGCTCATATTAATTGAGTTAAGATCTTCATCGAGGCAACGAAGATTATCATAGTTGCCAGTTTTAGAAGAAATTTAGTCTTCAACTTATGGTTACCGTTATTTTACCTTCACCACATCCGCCGGCTCCAATAACCCCATTTCTAAGCAAGTTTCAAGGAGCAGTGCTTTTCGTTCTTTCTGAAATTGAATTTCAATTCTTTCACCAGTAATCGACAAGATTGTTCCGTGACCAAATACACGATGCTTTACAGCCATTCCCTCTTCGATGTCGTCTCCCCTTTTAATCGCATTTGGATTATAAGGGACTACCGTCTTTTCACGTACCGGCTTCTTCTTTTGTACTGCCTTTTCGACTCTAACCGGTGGAGAGATGATATTTTTTACATTTGCGACAAATCGTGAACCTGTAACGTCTTTCCCATTTTGTTTTTTATAGGATAATAGTTCGAGTTCCTGTTCCGCGCGTGTCATTCCTACATAAAACAACCGGACTGCCTCTTCCATTAAATTACGGTTACCCTCTTTATATGCATTAATCTCGTCATGTGAAGGAATCACACCTTCTATCAAATCAATCATATACACCTTTTTAAACTCAAGCCCTTTTGAACTGTGAAAAGTAGAAAGGGTAATGGCATCTTTATTCTTATTAAACTTTGACGTCTTTAATAGATTTTCTAAATGCTTTAGTCGTTCAGCGAATTGTTCCATTGTTTCAAGAGTATCTGCTATTTCCTCAAGTGTTTGAAGCACACCAAATAAATAATCCGTTTTAAATCCAAGCTTCTTACTCATTTCTTTAAGTGTTTTATCGTAGCCAAGTTGATTTCTTATGAGTTTTATCGCCTTAAGTGGCTTTGTCCCTTTCATTTGTTGGAAAGTTTTTTTGCATGCTTGAATTTGTTTTATTTGATAGTCTTTTAAACCTTTATTTTGTAGCAGTTGATCGAAGATGGATTCCGTTGGCTTCTTTTTTGCTAATCCGAACAATTGTTCCCTTGATAGAAAAAATCCACATTTCGTATATATTTGTTCAAAAATATCGATTCGTTTATCTGTAAACGTCATTCTCATAAAATTTAATACATCTTTAACGACCCAATGCGAAAAGAAACGATTATCTGAGTCTTTGATATAAAAGGGAATTTGACTCCGATCAAGCTCATTGATTAAATTGATGGAAGATGAATTATTCCGATATAGTACAGCGACATCCTTCTTCTCGTCTACACGATCAATTTCTTGGACAATGTATTTTGCTTGAAACCGATAATCCTCAAATTCTTTAATCACAATCGGCTTTTGATTCGGATTTTCGGTGAACATATTTTTATCATAGCGGTTTTTATTTCGCTTGATAAAACGATTTGCTACATGAACAATATCCTTAGACGAACGATAGTTCTGTTCCATTTTAAGGATAACGGCGCTTGGATATACTTTTTTAAAATCAAGTAAATACTTCGGCTCCGCTCCTCTCCAAGAATAGATCGATTGATCATCATCCGCCACAACATATAAGTTTTGGTGGGGCTTCACTAGTTTTTCAATAATCGCATGCTGAACAAGCGAGGTATCTTGGCTTTCATCTGTTAGGAGGTAATCATAGCGATTTTGATATTTCCTCAGAATAGGTTCATCATTTGAAAATGCATCATTTGCTATCGTCAGCATATCATCATAATCAAGTAAAAGATGATTATGATTTGCATTCTTTATCTTTTCATATTCCTCAAAAATGGCTTCGACTAATGGAATATCACACTCAATCTTATCCCACTCATCACGAGGAAGTAGCTTGTTTTTAATATAACTAATATAGGTGGTTAACTCTTCAAGCTGTTCTTCCGTAATGTTCTCACCATTCAATGATTTAAAAATTTGCCGTAACAGTTGTTTTTTATTAGGTCCACCTTCTTGATTTCCTTCAATTAATTGATATGAAATTTGTTGTTTATACAAATAATCTCGTACGACCTGGAATGCCAAACTATGAATGGTTGAAAAATCCACTGTGTCTAGGGATTGTTCCGGGAAGAAGCGAGCAAATCGATCTTTCATGTCAGCTGCGGACGCACGGCTAAAGGTTACAGCCTTAATTCGTGAAGGATGGACTCCTTCTTCTTCAATTAAATACCCAATTCTCATAATGGTTGTGGTTGTTTTACCCGAACCAGGTGATGCTAATAAGAGCAAAGGTCCCCTTCTATGAAGGACGGCCTGTTTTTGAACATTATTTAATTGGACACCAAGCTGTTCCTTTTTTCGATGAAAAAAGCTTTCCCCTTTATTCATGTTATGGACTAACCTAAAATAGTGAGACAATATAAAACACCTCCAAAATGGCAATACTTGAGATAAGTATTGTGACATTA
>NZ_JBPFDQ010000017.1:0-72246 GCF_059415045.1 Ferdinandcohnia sp. SAFN-114
TAATGTCACAATACTTATCTCAAGTATTGCCATTTTGGAGGTGTTTTATATTGTCTCACTATTTTAGGTTAGTCCATGAAAGCAATCCAATGATCAACATTTTTTATATAAAAGCTAAACCTACTTCCTAATATCCATCCAATTAAAGGCATTAGTGCTTGGAAAACTGTAAAAAATATACCTATTTTTAAGATGTTTTTAATTGAAAAATGCTTTTTTAATACAACCCCACTTGTAATTGAAACTGCAAAGGCATCCATTGCTATCCCAAAAGATATGGTGATAATAGTTGCTATATTCACTTAATCACTTCCCCCTCTGCTTTGATACACTTTTATAAGGGTATCATCGGGATATCGAGTGTGTCTATACAAACATTGTTGCATTAGGGAAAGACGAAGCCTGACAGGCAGAATAATACGTCTAGGTTCTTACTTTTCAGGTGGCAATATTGACTTAACAGTGTAGGTTAGTGTAGACAAATAAATTCAGAATTGTGAATTCCAATTCTTTTCTTATTTCATTCAAATATATATTTGAATATTACTTTAAGTAAGGTATACTATAATCAAATATATACTTGAATGATAATGGAGTGAGGACATGAATAAAAAAGAAACTTGTGAGATTTACTGCTATGACGAAGAAAAGGTCAATCGAATACAGGGTGATTTAAAAAGCATTGATATTGTTAGTGTTTCCCAAATGTTAAAAGCGATTGCTGATGAAAACAGAGCAAAAATTACCTATGCCTTGTGCCAGGATGAAGAATTATGTGTTTGCGATATAGCAAATATAATAGGTGTTACCGTAGCTAATGCTTCTCATCACTTACGAACTCTTCACAAACAAGGTGTTGTGAAGTTTAGAAAAGAAGGAAAGCTCGCATTTTATTCGTTAGATGATGAACACATTAAGCAAATAATGATGATTGCATTAGCACATAAGAAGGAAGTGAAAGCAAATGGCTGAAAAACAAGCACAATTATCTGAGGAAGAAATGAAAACATATCGTGTTCAAGGTTTTAGCTGTATAAACTGTGCAGGAACCTTCGAAGACAATGTAAAACAATTACCAGGAGTAAAAGATGCAAAAGTAAATTTTGGAGCATCTAAAATTTATATTCAAGGAAATACAACAATTGAAGAACTTGAAAAAGCAGGAGCTTTTGAAAATTTAAAAGTTCGAGACGAAAAGGAACAAAGGGTAGAACGTGAACCTTTTTGGAAGCAGAAAGAAAATTTTAAAGTATATATTTCAGCGATTTTACTTGTGGTTAGCTGGTTTTTAGGGGAGCAATACGGAGAAGGGCATATTCTTCCTACGATTGGTTATGCAGCATCCATATTAATTGGTGGATATTCGTTATTTATAAAGGGTCTTAAAAACTTAAGTAGATTAAAGTTCGATATGAATACGCTTATGACCATTGCTATTATAGGAGCGGCCCTTATTGGTGAATGGGGTGAAGGGGCAACAGTTGTTATCCTATTTGCTATTAGTGAAGCGTTAGAACGTTATTCAATGGATAAAGCTCGTAGATCTATTGAGTCATTAATGGATATTGCTCCCAAAGAAGCGCTAATCCGTCGCGGGAATGAAGAAATGATGATCCACGTTGATGATATTCAAGTTGGAGACATTATGATTGTAAAACCTGGTCAAAAACTTGCAATGGATGGATTAGTTGTTAAAGGTACATCTACACTAAATCAGGCTGCAATTACTGGGGAAAGTGTTCCGGTAACAAAAACAATTGATGATGAAGTCTTTGCAGGAACTTTGAATGAAGAGGGATTGCTTGAAGTTAAAGTAACAAAACGAGTGGAAGATACAACCCTTTCGAAAATCATCCATCTTGTAGAAGAAGCTCAAGCAGAACGAGCACCTTCTCAAGCATTTGTCGATAAATTTGCGAAATACTATACACCAGCTATTGTTATTATTGCATTTCTGATTGCAGTTGTTCCTCCATTACTTGGAGGTGATTGGAGCGAATGGATTTATCAAGGGTTAGCAGTATTGGTAGTTGGTTGTCCGTGTGCTTTAGTTGTTTCAACTCCAGTTGCTGTCGTGACTGCAATAGGAAATGCAGCAAAAAATGGCGTTTTAATTAAAGGTGGTATCCATTTAGAAGAGGCGGGGCATTTAAAGGCTATAGCTTTTGATAAAACAGGAACATTAACAAAAGGAATTCCCGCTGTAACAGACATTGTGACATATGGTGGGAATGAAAATGAATTAATGATGATAACGGCAGCCATTGAAAAAGGATCACAACATCCACTTGCTTCAGCCATTATAAGAAAGGCAGAAGAAAATGGATTGAATATTAACGGTATATCCATTGAAGAGTTTCAATCTATTACGGGTAAAGGTGTAAAAGCAAAGGTAAATAATGAAATGTACTATGTAGGAAGTCCAAATCTTTTCGAAGAACTACACGGAAATATCCAAAGTAGTAAAATGCAAAAGATAACTGAAATGCAGACGCAAGGAAAAACAGTCATGGTTTTAGGCACTGAAAGAGAAATCCTTTCTTTAATAGCTGTTGCAGATGAAATAAGAGAATCATCGAAAGAAGTTATAAGTAAATTGAATCATATTGGTATCGAAACAGTAATGCTAACAGGTGACAACCAAAGAACTGCATCAGCAATTGGAAAACAAGTAGGAGTTTCTGTTATTAAAGCAGATTTACTACCAGAAGATAAACTGAATTTTATTAAAGAAATCCGAGGAAAACTTCAAAGTGTTGCAATGGTTGGGGATGGTGTTAATGATGCTCCAGCACTCGCTGCATCTTCTGTAGGTGTAGCAATGGGTGGTGCTGGCACTGATACAGCTTTAGAAACGGCTGATATTGCATTAATGTCAGATGATCTGAGCAAATTACCTTATACCATAAAATTAAGTCGTAAAGCTTTAACTATTATCAAACAAAATATCACCTTCTCTTTAGCGATTAAGTTAGTAGCATTACTTTTAGTTATGCCTGGTTGGTTAACCCTTTGGATAGCAATTTTCGCTGATATGGGTGCTACATTGCTCGTTACTCTGAACAGTTTAAGATTACTTAAAGTTCGAGATTAGATATTGGGATAAGGACGAAGGCATCGCTCAAAGCGATGCCCTTACAATTTAAAATATATTCAAATGTTCTAGCAATATCTTTGTACTAATCAAAGCAAAAACCATACCTCCAAACAATTCTGCTTTTATCTAACCTTTTCAACATAATTAAAGTAAAATCGGTAGATTATTGAAAAATTCAAAATTTCCCTTTACCCTGTACCATAGTACAGGGTTTATAATTTATTATGAGGTGAATATCTTGAAGTATCTTATTAGTGAACTTGCTGAAAAATGTGGAGTGAATAAAGAAACAATACGATACTATGAAAGAGTAGGGATTGTTTCAGAACCTTCGCGAACACATTCAGGATATAGGAAATATCCACCCGAGATGGTTGAACGCATATGTTTTATTAAACGAATGCAAGAATTAGGATTTTCTTTATCTGAAATTCATAAATTACTTGGTGTCGTAAATAAAGATGATGAACGATGTCTGCAAATGTATGATTTTGTCGTTCAAAAAATTGATGAAGTACAAAAGAAGATTAGAGACTTAGAAAGAATAGAAAATATGCTAATTAATTTAAAAGAATGTTGCCCAGATGAAAAATCTTTGTATGAATGTCCTATTATTGAGACTTTGATGAATGAGAAAAAGGTGGGAGAATGATGGAAAATTGTTGTAGCAACTTTAACGAAATAGATCTTGAAAATGATGGCACCTGCCCATTATGTAAAAACAAAGGCAAGAAAGTAAAGTTAATTACTTTAAAATCATTGCTTAAAGCACATGCACTAGAAACATTAAATGCTAAAGATACTCACTATTTTTGTACAACTGAAGATTGTGAAATAGTCTATTTTGATGTAAATAATAAAAAATACTTTGTATCTGACATCAAGGTAGGTGTTCATCAAAAAGATGGCTCAGTAAATACACCTATTTGTTATTGTTTTGATTGGACAAAAGAAAAAATTAAACAATATGTTGAAAAAGAGTCTACTACTAATCCAATAGAACATATTCGTGAAAACATCAGAGAAAATCGCTGTGGTTGTGAGGTAAACAATCCTCAGGGTAGTTGTTGTCTAGGGAATGTTACAAAGTTTATTAATCAAATATCATAGGGGATTTTTATGAATTACTGTGAAGACATAAGAGCAATGATTGGAAATTCTCCATTAATTGTAGTACGACCAAGTGCTGGTATTATTAATAATAAAGGAGAAGTTTTACTGTATAGATATTCAGGTGGCACTTGGGGAATCCCTGGGGGGATTTTGCAATTAAATGAATCAGTTGAAGAATGTATTAAAAGAAATGTAAAAGTAGATTTAGGTTTAATTTTAAATTCTCTCCAATTATTTGGAGTCTATTCTGGTCAGGAACTAAATTCAAAACCTGAGGACGGTGAAGATGAGTATCATACTGTCGCAATAGGTTATCTGTGTACGGACTATGAAGGAGAAATATCTTCTGATAAGAACCAAGCAATTGAAGCCGAATATTTCAAATTAGACCAATTACCCGAAGAAACAGATCCAGTTATAAAAAATAAGTTGATTGAATTAAAGGAGAATTTTAACAAAAATTAAAAAAAGGTTATTTCTCTACTGTGCTACTAAAGGAATCTAGCAATAACAATATATATGATTATATGGATTGGAGAGGTAATGAATATATTGATTGGTGGGATAATGAAGAAATTGACTTGAGAAAAGCATTAATAGATAAGCACGGAACTCAAGGCTTGTATTATTGGGAAAAAACAAAAGCAGGGACTCGAACAACCGCAGAATTATTATGGAATCATCGAGATGACCCTGAAGGAATGGCACTAACTTGGATAGCGGCATCAATGTGGGATAAGTCAAAGGATCTTCCTGAACATTGGAGGGGTGAATCATATCGTAGAATAGCATTATTATTGGGTGAGTCAATAAATCTATTAAAGCAAAAAGGCCAATTTACTTAAATTACAGGGCCTGACCCCCATCGTACTAAAGCGTTAGCGCACTGGGGGTCAGGCCCTGCTTTTAATTATATATCCTCCTACGCATAACACCCCATACCCTTTCGTATATTTATCGGATAAAATTATTTATTTTTAACTAGTTTCTACGGAAAACCAATATTTTTTTAATTCCCCATAAGACTCAATCTCTTTCACGAACGTCGGATTTAGTGTACAACAAGCAAATTAGTTAAGGTATTTATTGATCCCCATGTCCACTCCGTCCTCACTCTTCAATTCCTGATGGCAAACACAGCAACAAATCTCCAATTACCTACCTCAACTGTAATGATTTAATTTATACTAATGTACTAATCAATCATTTTTAAAAAATCATGTTCAGTAATAATTTTGATCTCTTTCCCTTTTTCAATAAGTTCGTAAGCTTTCTCCTCTTTTGTACTTAATCCATCTTCACCAACAAGTGATTTATCTTGCTTTCCAACAACTAAAAAATGAGTTTTGCTGCTAACCCCGGATTTTAAAACGCCACCTAAATCCGCAACCTTTTGCATTGCAGTTTTTCGTTCAATTGTCTGAAGTTCTCCAGTAAAGACGATGTTTTTACCAAAAAGGATATGATTTTCATCAAATGTTTCAGTGCTGGCGGCGATTTCTGTCACACTTATCTTAGTAAACTTTCTTCTTTTTGCGAACGATTTTATTGGTTTTAATTCCGAAAAGGATTTTATAGCAATACTACGATGTAAACGACAATATGATTCTAGTGACTTTTTATTTTTTAAATTTACACAATGAAGAACCAACTCCGCAGTAGCAAGTGCATCAGACAATGCATCATGATGATTTTCTATTGAAATGCCGAAGAATTCTGTTCGTTCTTTTAAAGAATTCCCCACATTTTCCCCTCTACATGCTCGTGTGCTTATTGCAATACTATCTATGTAAGTAAAATCGGGTAGTTCCAAATTATATTCCGTTAGACAAGCATGTAAAACACTCATATCAAACTGTGCATTATGAGCTACAAAAATGTTTGAATCTGTGAAGATATCTTTAATTTCCATCCATATTTCATCAAACTTTTTTGCATCTTTAACATCTTCTAACGTAATCCCATGTACATCCACCATCTCTGGATCAAATTCTAATCCAGGAGGTTGAATATAAATATGTTTTTTATCCACGATTTCATTATTCGCCACAAAAACTAAACCCATTGAACACGCACTTCTTAGCTCCTTACTGGCAATCTCGAAATCGATTGCAATAAAATCGAATTTTATCCCTCCAATTTTATATTTTTCTAATAAATATTTATCTAATTCCACTTTATTTTCAAATAACAAAGACGATGTTTCCGTTAAAAAATGATAATGGTCACTGAATGTACTTTTACGGATAGTATATGTAACAGAGAAAAGCTTTTCATCCCCGTCTTTCCATTTTTTATATTGAATCAACTCTTTATGTATGGGCTTAAACTGATGTCGGCTGATCTCTATTCCATCTTTCCTAACAATAATTAAAGCATCGTTTTGAATATTATGAAATACTAAGTTTTGATTTTTATATATGCCTTTGGAACTAAAACATTGCGTTCCATTTTCTAAATGCCTTAGTAACATTTCCTCACGTATAAATCCCGTAACAAGAACTTTCCCATCTTCAATATCCAAAATGCCACTTTTCAATTCGTTTACACGATCTTGTAACATTGATGAATCCCCCCAGTAATAATTTTCCATAAATTAAGACTATTTTACCATATAAACCCATACTAAAAATGTGAATTTTCTAATAAAAATTACCTCAATTAAAGGTCCCCATCGTATTAAAGCGTTAGCGCACTGGGGGTCAGGCCCTGCTTTTGGGCAATTTATTCAAGAGGTAATATTTGTTAGATAGAGATATTAGACTTTTTAGGAAATTTGATACCGGGTTATCAAAATAATGGTAGAATTTAAGTTATAAAGTTATATTTTAGGAGATTGTGAATGATATGAAAAATAATAAGTGGTACATATCTACATGGCTTATAGCACTTTTGTTTGCATTTTGGTTTTTAGTCATTCCACTTATAACTGGGATATTTTTACTATATATACAAAAGAGAGAAAGAGTTAATTATCAAAGGTACGTCGAGCAATTAATGATTTCTAATAAGGAGTTAATGTCTAGGGAAGAGGAGATTGAATCAAGAGGGAAAGAAATAGAACGTCAGTTTATCGAAAAGCAAAAAGAATTAATTGAATTGGAGTCAATTCATCAGGAAAGGTTAGCAGAAGCTTCAAAAAAACATGAAGTTTTGTTAAAAGAAAAAGAACATGCTATTAAAGAGGAAATAGAAAAACAAAAAAATGTGTTATTCAATAAAGAGGAGAAATTAAAGGAGTTGCAGGAAGAACACCAACAAAAATTACTTCAATTAACGAGGAATAAGGAAGAGGAATTAAGTAAATTAGAAGTCAAACACCAACAAAAATTATTATTTATGACAAAGGAAAGGGAAGAAGAATTAATCTCAAGGGAACAAAATATAAAAGTTAAAGAAAAAGATATTCAGTTCACGTTTTTAGAAAAACAAAAGGAAATAAGTAAATTAGAAATGGAGCACAAACAGAATCTTATTTGGATGACAAAAATACGAGAAGAAGAATTAGTCTCAAGGGAGATGTCTGTTAGTAAAAAAGAAAATGAAATTGAAGAAATTATTGCGAAAGGCCAGGATGAGGTAAATAAACTACAGATTGAAATTAAGAGGTCGACAGAAAAGAGTAATATCCTAAAGTCCATGATAATTACTCTTGAAGATGAGGTATTATATCAATCGTTTGGATTCTATGATACTAGATTTGATCTAGAGAATTCAGAAGAATATAAACACTATCTTGAATTAGTTAGAAATGCACAAAAAAAATTGGTAAAAGAAAATAGGGCAACTTTAATAAAAATATATCCAGACCATACGGGGATGTTAAAAAAAGATTCTTTAAAAAATAACAATATTAAATTAGCTATAAGGTCTTTCAATAATGAATGTGATTCTGTAATCAGTAAGGTTAAATTCAATAATGTTGAAATGTCGGAGAAAAGAATACGAGCATCCTTTCAACATATTAATGAATTAAACCACCATAATTCAATTGAACTTACAGATGAGTTTCTCCATCTGAAATTGGAAGAATTATTTTTGGCTTATGAATATGCACAGAAGAAACAGGAAGAGAAGGAAGAGCAACGTCGTATTAACGAGCAAATGAGAGAAGAACGTAAGGCCCAACAAGAGTTAGAAGAACAATTGAAAATATTGAATAAAGAAGAAAAACATATAGAAAATGTTATGCAACATTCATCACAGTTCAGTGAACAAAGAGTGAATGAATTAAAAACAAGATTGGAAGAAATAAGACGGCAAAAGGAGGAAGTTGATTATAGGGTTAAGAATACTAAGGCTGGCTATATATATGTAATTTCTAATATAGGTTCTTTTGGAGAAACTATATATAAGATAGGAATGACCAGACGTTTAGACCCTATGGATCGTGTTAGAGAACTTGGAGGGGCTTCAGTTCCTTTTCGGTTTGACGTACATGCCGTTATTTTTTCAGATAATGCACCTGAGCTTGAAGCATCTCTTCACAGGACATTTAGTCATCGCAGAGTAAACAAAATTAATGAACGTAAAGAGTTCTTCAATGTCAGACTAGAAGAAATAAAAAAAGTTGTTAATCAAAATCATGATGCAGTCATTGAGTTTACAATGGTTGCAGATGCAAAAGAATATCGAGAAACAAAAAAGTTAGAAGAAAAGATTGCAGAGCAATATATTATTTAGTTAATGAAGAGGCTTTTATAAACGATTGAATTACCAAACTTTTACCATAACATAGTACGAGGTTGGAAACCCTGATGTTGCAGGTTAACTAATATGTAGGAATATTATATGTTTGTGATGAGAGGCTCAATTTAGGTGTCTTTTTCATTACCAAAATATTTTGTAGGTGGGTTATTTTGAGAATGCATACTTTTTAGGTTATGCGGGTTATGACTATGAAAAATACCCACCTCTGTCTCAATAATCTATATGGATTCAAGGACAGAGGGGTAGTATTTTATCATTAAAATGCATTTTTTAGTGTAAAGCTGGGCACCCGATGATGCTGCTGTTTCATACCTGAATTACTTCAACTTGTCATTTGCTTTATTAAGCATACGCAGTTTCGCCCGCATATATCGTGACAAGCACCATTGGCCGTAACCAATCGAAACTCCATCCAAACAGTTTTTCCAAGAAGTCGTTCCCACTTCCTTAAGTCTAACAATCCAGTCTGAAAACAGCAGTAAAGACCTTGCCTAATGATTGTAAACGTTGATTTTCTGCATCGGCTCAACTCACCTGACCTCTTCTTTAGTGACTTAAAGGCATTCCCCCGATTCTTCTTTTTAGTGGTTTTCCATGTCGAATCTACTAAAACGACAGCGTTTTGACAGAAGGTGCAGCTCTGACCCTGTTGGGTTTTTCTTAATGTGTATTTAATAAAACCTATTAAATAATTTATTGCAAGTTTTACTTGAACCTTTTGATTGATCCACTTTTATAAATAAATTGTTAATTTTAAATCCTAACGTTTTAATTGTTGAGGATTATGAATTTTCGTATTACTATTATAATTAGACAATATTTTACAAAAAAATAGTTAAAACTATTTAGGAGAGTGAAAATTATGGCCCATAAAGTTTTTGTTAGCTACCATCATTATAATGATCAAAATCGAGCTGATTATCTTAGAAGGTATTACGGTCAAAATAATACAATAATAGATCGTTCCCTACCGGAAGCTCTGGATAGTCAAGATAATGACTATATTTTAAGTGTAATTAGAACAAGGCATTTAAGAGATTCAACAGTTACAATTGTTCTGATTGGTAGTGAAACATATAATCGTAAGTGGGTAGATTGGGAGATATATTCATCTTTAAGACCATATGGTGATAGAAAAAGAAACGGGCTGTTGGCAATCTACCTTCCTACTGCAACCTATGTACCAAGTAGATTGGCTGATAATATTAGAACTGGTTATGCAGTAACTATGAAATGGGAAAATATCTCATGGCAATTAGATAGTAAAATTAAAGAAGCTTTTAATAACAGAGACAAATATTACTTAGTTGAAAATAGTAGACCAAGAAGAGTGAGGAATAGCTAATGTCCTGGTCTATTAAGAAAAAAAGGAGGAGAAAGACCATTTATTTTCTAATCAGCTTGTTTTTTCTCTTGTTATTCATTATTTTCCAAACTATACATTTTTCAAAATCTTATTCGCCAGGGAATTTAACTATTAATGCTCCTTTTGGTTTAGGTACATATGAGTTTAATAGAGCAGAATTAACTCAAAAGGAATTAGATATTTCTTGGAAACTTTATGTTCAATTAACTACACGTAAAGCAGCAATTCCAGTTGATCAGGATCATGATATTATTACGGAAATATATGATTCATGGTATGAATTATTCAAATCAACAAGGGAATATTTACTAGAGTTGTCTACTAAAGATTTAGAAGGGAATGATAACGCCCAAAAAATTGTAAAACTCTCACTGGATGTATTAAATCAGGGTTTAAGACCACATTTAACTGAGTGGCAAGGTAAATATAGAAAATGGTATGAAACTGCTTTAGTGAACCCAGAATATAAGGATTTATCACCTCAAGAGATACAGCGAAAATATAAAGATTACGACCAATTAATGATATCTATACAGGAAGTTAACGAGAATTTAATTCTTTACGCGGAAGAACTTAAGAAGTTTTCTTATGAAGAGCCTCCTAATATTCCAACAAAGATAATTACTAAGCTAAAAGAAAAAATAGAGGAACTGGATTATCCTCAAGAAGAGGAAATAAGTAAAAAATAATTCTATAAAAATATATGAACGTATATTGGAGGAATAAACATGGGAAAAGGGATAAATATTGCTGAGAATGTTTTAATAAATAAATATGCTTCCTATAATTCTGTACGAAAGCCAGTGGTATTTTTATCACACAAAAGTGAAGATAAAGATTATGTAGAAGCGATTGGAAATTATTTAATCAATGCAGGTATAAATATATATTTGGATTCTAGTGATTTTAAGTTGCAGACTGCAATAGCAAAGAACGACCCAAAAGCTATAACTGATTGTATTCAGGAAGGAATCTCTAAAAGTGATTATATATTATGCTTTGCATCCCAAAAAACAGTGATGTCTTGGTGGGTTCCATATGAGATTGGATATGGAAAAAGGGCAGAAAAAGAAATAGCAACATTAATAAGAAAAGATGTTGAATATATACCAGACTTTTTGAAAATCGAGGAAATCTTAGATGACATTTCTGATTTGAATAATTTTATTAAAAAAGTAACTTCCGAACACGGTATTCCTTTAATGGAAAAGTATTCATGGGAGTATTCATCAAATGACTATATTGAAAAATCCTCAAATTCACACACGTTATCGAAATATTTGAATGTACGATGAATTGTAGTCTCAACTGTATAGGAATAAACTCACCAGCAAAACTCATGTGTTCCCACATACACTCTGGACATGTGGCGTGTGTATCGCAGTTAGTATAAGAATAAGCAGCAGGAGCTAAATAGAGAATTTCTGCTGCTTTTTTAAAAATGCAAACCCAAGTGGTTATTGTAATGGTTTTTCATCAAAAACACTAAAATTCGTTAAACTATAAGAAATTTCCTTTTCATCAAATGGCATGTTACATTCCTCTAATAATTGATAATATAGGGATTAGAAAAAAGATGAGTGGGATTAAGTAATACCCAAAACTACATTGAATAAAACAAGTCATTTTTTTTCACTAATACTGGCTTATATCCGATTCGCTATATTTAGAATTAGTTAACGAATTATAGAATAACATGTTTGACACTGCAGCATCTACGAATTAAATTTATATGAATAACCAGCTGAATCATATTTTCGCCTAAAGTTTTTTATTGAATCATTTCCTTGCCTAAAGTAGAGAAATTTAGCGTTTAAGAGGTTTCAAAAAGTAATATTGCACCTAAAATATAGTGGGAAGTTTCAAAGAGGCGTAGTGAAAAAACTGTAGTACCAATGGTTGGCAAAAATAAGGTTCAATATTTGGCAAAAATATGATTAAAATCACAGAAATTGACACGGACTCACCAATATGGTGAGTCCGTTTTACATTTTAAAAAAGTATTCTTCAAACATAATTTTCTTTCGTAATAATTCTGGACTGTACTTTCCGTTTCGAGTAATTTAAGGAATCTACCTCAACTCCTTCTCGATTTATGAAAGCGCTCTATATTTATATTGACAGCTTGGCATGAGTGGGCTAATATTCAGGTAAATATTCTTTATTTTTGGAATATTATTTATATTAGGGGTATAAATAATAGACGAGAGGGGACTTAGAGGAATTTGAGAACAAACACCATAGCCGAGGCCGTCCGTCGTACGGCCACACGGATCCCGCATAGTATTGCTATTGTGTTCAACGATAGGGAGTGGAGTTACCGAGAACTCGACATGGCAGTCACACGTATTGCGCGAAAACTGCGTGAACAAGGGGTGGAAAAGGGAGACAGAGTTGCCTCCTACGGTAAAAACTCCGACCTGTATGTTTTACTGTTTCTGGCCACGTCACGTATTGGAGCTATTCACGTTCCGGTGAACTTTCAGCTCCGAGCCGGTGAGCTCGACTACATTCTTGGCGATTCCGACCCATCGCTCATAATCGCTGACCGAGACCTTACCAATGCAATCTCCCAGACTAGGTCGAACAGCCATCGGCAGGTACTAAGATTCGAGGACGAGCTCCTGGAGTGGACCTTCAGTAATGATAACCGTCCTGTGGAAGATGAAGAGTTCGATGTCGAGGATACAGATGTTGCACAGTTACTCTACACCTCAGGCACCACGTCTGACCCAAAAGGTGCAATCATGACGCATCGTGCTCTGATGCACCATTACATGAGTTGTATCCACGGTCTGGACATCAAGGAATCAGATCGTGCGCTCCATTGCCTGCCTCTTTACCATTCCGCGCAGATGCATGTGTTTATGCTGCCGGCATTGTTAGTAGGTGGTTGGAACAAGGTGCTTCCTGCTCCGGAGGCTGGTACTGTGCTTGAAACCATGGAACGAGATGAAATCACATCTTTCTTCGCCGCTCCAACTGTTTGGGTTTCAATCGCTAATCACTCTGATTTGACAACCCGGGACCTTGGGAATCTTCAGAAGGCCTATTATGGGGCATCAATCATGCCTGGACCAATACTCGAACGACTGCAGAAGTGTCTACCTAAGCTCGGTTTCTACAATGTGTATGGCCAGTCAGAGATGGGTCCTGCTTGTACAGTCTTGCGTCCTGAGGAGCATCCGGATCATCCTGGTTCCGCAGGAAGACCAATGCTCTTCGTCGAGGCTCGGGTTGTGGACACCGAAGGTAATAGTGTTCCTCCTGGCGAACTTGGCGAAATTGTATACCGTTCACCACAGCTTTGTCTAGGATACTGGAACAAAAGTGAAGCAACGGCAAAGGCGTTCGCTGGTGGTTGGTTCCACTCTGGAGATCTCGTGAAGCAGGACGAGAACGGATACATCGAGGTGATTGATCGGGTGAAGGATGTCATTAACACTGGTGGTGTTCTAGTGGCCTCCCGCCAGATAGAGGACTGCATCTACGAATTACCTCAGGTCGCTGAAGTCGCAGTTGTTGGTGTGCCGGATGAAAAGTGGATTGAGGCAGTCACTGCCTTCGTTGTCATCAAAACTCCAGTGTCTGAGGAGGAGATCCTCCAGCATGTCAGGAACAATTTAGCCAGCTTCAAGGTACCAAAGAGAATCGAGTTTGTGAACGAATTGCCAAGAAATGCTAGCGGCAAAATCCTCAAACGGCAGCTGCGTGATGTTGGAAGTTCAAAGAGCGATAAGTGAGTCTGTCTACTTTTTTTCCGAAATAAGGATAAATGGTCGCATAAATGTAAATTAAATCAAAAAAGCTATAGACCTCAGGTCTATAGCTTTTTCTAATGTTCCTATATCTTTAATTGTTAGCCCCATAACTAATTAGGTTAGCAAAGATACGATATCCTCCAGGTACCTGAGCACCGATTTGGCGATAGAACACGAGGTTAGTGTAAAGGTAAGTCCCTTCACCGTATTCAGCCATTAGGATTCCACTTGTGAATGGGTCCTCACCTGGGTCTGCCATTGAAACGAATGTTTCATACTGTTCAGCCCATTCCATTGGGAAGTAAAGTCCTCTTTCTTGTACCCAGTTGTCCCAGTCTTTGCTAGTAATCTTGTTAGGGAAATTAAAGAGATCATGCTCTGGCTGAAGTATATTAACCTCTGCATTTTCATCCGTTACGCGCCAGCGAATGGATGGTGTACCAATTTTTAAATGATATGGCGGTGTTAGATTAGCATCCCATGGATCTGCTGCAGTCACATATTGCATGACTAAATGTCCACCATTTTCCACATATTCAAGCAATCTTTCATTATTTGCTAGTAGATCCTCTCTACCAAGAGTTGCGCGAATCCCCGTAACGATTGTATCGTATTGAGATAGATCTCCAGTGGCTAAATCTTCTGGAGTTAGCTTTGTAATATCAAACCCTGCATTTATGAAAGAATCAGCAATTGTGTCAAATCCGCTATCGATGTAGCCAACTTTAAGGTTATCTGGTTTTAATAATTCAAAAGCAACACCGTTAATGTCGGCAGGATACATGAAGTAAGAATCATTAATATGCTCATATTTAATTTCTTGTACAGTCGTGTTGAAAGACTTTCCATCTGCTTCTGCGATTGCTGCAATTGTAAAATTACCCTCTTCGACAGTTGAAGGTGGCGCTAATGTGAATGATACTACTTTTTCCTCGAATCTTTCTGTGAAGTTTACCTCTCCTACAGCGGGTTCACTCGTCCAGCCTTCTGGAAGGTCTAGGGAAACCTTTGCAGTTTTAGAACCATCGGCATAGTTTTTCACCTTAACTGAGACTGGAATTTCATCTTGAACATTAGCTGTATTTACCGTAATGTTTACTGGATCCGGTGTAACGCTTAATTCAGGAAGAACACTTACTGTATTATCTAAATCGATAACGGAAGTCGTTTCAACACCGTTTTCTTTAAAAGTTAACTGTGCTTGGATCGATGCATGATCATATGGTTGAAAATACTCAGCATCAGCTGGAACAGTTACATTGAAACTTACAGTCTTTGATTCACCTGGCTTTAAGTGCTTTAACTGAATTGCACTTTCATGCTTCCAGTTTTCAGGAGTAAGTAAAGCCGCTTCAATATGGTGAATTTTTTGCTTACCGTTATTTGTAACAGTAACCTCTACTTGAGTTTGTTCACCTTGTGTCAACACGTAAGAACCAATTTCAGTATCAACAGCTAAGTTAGAAGATATTAAGCTTACTTGTTGAAGCTGTTCTTCTTTTAGCCCAAGCTTATGAAGAAGGTCGTTTTTCATTGCATCTTCCAGCTTACCAGATTTTGTAGTTGAGATTAATTTTTGAACTGAGCGTAAAGCTTTTTGAGACTCAGGTAAAATTGCCTCGCGATTTGGGTAAAGCTCAATAATCTTTTCTAGATTATTTTGTAATGAATCAAGTTGTTCACTGATATTTTTAGCAGGAACAATATCTGCCCAAGCATGGAAATCATAAGGAACACCTGCAAAAAGTTCTGTGGATTCTGCTCCTACTGCTGTTTTCTCTAATTTCAGATGTTGTTGCTTTGGTTCAACTGGAATATCGCGTCCCATTCCTTGGCTCTTATGTAGATATCTTGAAGCTTCACCAAGTTGTGGATAGCTCATTCCATAGATTGGATCATAGTCACCAATTTCAATCGATGTGGTAGCTTCTTCCTTTGAAACTGGTAAGTAAAGCTTTTTAATTTGCCAAGGCTCCAACCCATTTTCTAATTGCTCTGGAAATACAGAAGGATCAGCAGCATCTTCAAATGCTTTAACTGATAGAATATTGATCAATCTGTGATGTCCGTGTTGGCTATCAACGTTTAGGAAGGAAGGCATGACAATATCAGGTTGATAGGTTCTAATAAATTTGATAAGGCGCTCATAAGTTACTTCTTCACCCCATTTTTCAAGCGTTTCATCTGGTGACTTGGAAAAACCGAAATCATAAATCGCATCAGAGGTTGTTTCACTTAAGTGATAGGCTTTTACACCGTTTACCTTTGCGGCTTCTATCATTTCATTTGAACGAATAATTCCAAGCGCATTTCCTAGTTCGTTTCCAATCGCGTTTTGACCGCCTTCACCGCGGTTAGCAATCAGACTTGCTGTTTTAACACCTAGCCCGCGGGATAAATAGGCTAAAAAATCACTACGTTCATCATCTGGGTGTGCACCTGTGTTTAAGAAAGTGACAGTGGTATCTAGAGGCTTAACTGCATTCCAAAGTTCAACATCGGCTTCACTTTGTTCTTGTGCTAGGCTGAGTGGTGGGAATAATGAAGCAAGTAAAAGAATGGACATCAACACATAGAGACATTTCTTCATTTTGTAACCCCTTTCAAATTTGGATAAAAAAATCTACAAAACTCTCCTTTCTTAGGATTTTTAGTTAGTAATTGTAACTAACTAACTAATGATCATTCCTTCAATTCGAATTATATATCCTTTCTGAATATTGTAAATATTACCAAATAACTATTTGCTGTTTCTTTGTAGGTATAACGTAGGGGGTATATAGTTATAAGACAAACTGTTGATATAATAGTGAAAATAAGCTTTACCAGTCTACTTATTAAATTTTGAAAATTTAGTATTGTAAACGATATCAAATTGTTATATAGTGTAGTTGAATTAGTTAAACTTACTAACTAACTATATGAAATAAGGCCGTGATGTTATGAATAAACTACCATCCCATCTTCGTGTACGAACGAATAATAAAAAAATGGTCCTGCAATGTATTCGATATTATCAACCAATTTCAAGGGCAGAAATATCTGAAAAACTAAATATTAGTAAACCGACTGTTTCCTTACTGGTTGATGAACTAGTACGAGAGAATTGGATTTGTGAAAAGGGAAATGGTGAATCCTCTTCACAAGGAGGAAGAAGGCCTATTCATCTATATTTTAATGAAAATGCTGCTTATGTAATTGGAACAGACATTGGAGGAACAAAGGTAAGAATTATTATTTCCGATCTGAACGGAAAGATGCTATGTTCAACAAGCTTTAGCACAAGTAAGTATTTAGAAAGTGGCTTAATCAAACAAATACATAAAGAGGTACAAGAGTTGATACAAAGTAGCAGGCTTGACCCAACAAAGATATTAGGAATGGGAATAGGCGTACCAGGCATTACGGAAACAGCATCAGGCGTTGTTGTGGAAGCACCAAGTTTAAATTGGGTTCGTTATCCGATTTTGATGGAGGCGGAGCAATACTTTTCTTTCCCAGTCTTCGTTGATAATGATGTGAATGTAGCAGTTCTTGGAGAACAATGGTTAGGAAATGCGAAGAATAAGGAAAATGTTTTATTTATTGCCGTCGGGACTGGAATTGGAAGTGGCATTATTATTCAAAATCAGTTATATCGTGGCTTCTCAAATGCGGCTGGGGAATTCGGATATATCGTCACCGATAAGAACGATATAAAAAATGAATTTAAACCCACTTTTCACCGGTATGGTTATCTTGAAAGTGTTGCTGGAGGGAAAGCAATCGGAGAAAAAGTAACAAAGCTGATCTTGCAACACGAGGATCACCCTATGTATAAAGAGGCACTGAAATCCGAAATTACAGGAGAGCAGGCTTTTTTACTGGCAAAAGCAGGTGATGAGATTGCCCAAACAGTGGTAGATGAAGCGATTGAACATCTTGCATATGGAATTATCAATGCAGCCACTCTATTAAATCCAGAAATAATCATATTAGATGGCGGGGTCATGAAGTCATCCGATTATATTCTTCCTAAATTACGACTAATGGTTCAAAGATATCTTCCGAGTTCAGTTGAATTACAATTGTCGCACTTAGGAGATCATGCAGGCGTTCTTGGAGCTATCTCGCTATTCCTCAGAGAACATGAAAGTATCTTAAACTAGCTGGAAAAGCAGAATACACATAACTTATCTGCATAATTTATAACAAGCTCATCTTCTATTTGATTCTTAGTAGGACGATTTGTCCTACTTTTGAATAAATAAAATGATTTAAGGGGGATTCTTATGTTTAAAAAGAAGCATTTTTTAGTTCTTTTGATTGCAGCATTGATGCTCTTTGTATCGGCATGCTCTGGTAGTTCTTCTACTGAGGAAGAGGAGCCAGCTGATGGAAATGACGATGGCAAAACGGAAGAAACAGCTGAAGCAAGTGGTAACCTTGTAATCTACACAGCTCGTGACCAAACAATTGTGGATCAAGTTGTCGAGATGTTCAACGAAAAGTACCCAGATGTCAAGGTTGATGTATTAACAATGGGTGCTCAACAAGTTCTTGAGCGTGTTCGTGGAGAAAAAGCAAATCCACAAGCTGATTTCTGGTGGGGAGGTACGCAATCTGCGTTCATGACAGCAGCAGATGAAGATTTACTTGAATCATTTAAGCCAAGCTTTGATGCTAGCATTCTTCCAGAACATAAGGATGCTGAAGGCCGTTGGTATGGTGAAATGCTTTTACCAGAGGTAATCATGATTAACTCTGACATGCTTTCGAAAGAAGAAGCTCCACAGGATTGGGATGATCTTCTTGATCCAAAATGGAAGGATGAAATTATTATCCGTGGTGTATTAGCATCAGGAACGATGAGAACCATCTACTCTGCAATGATTCATGAGCAAGGTGCTGATAATCCAGATGCTGGGTACGAATGGCTTGCAAAATTAGATGCCAATACAAAAGAATATGCACAAGATCCTACTAATCTATACTTAAAGCTTGCTCGTCAAGAAGGTTCTATTTCCCTTTGGAATCTGCAAGATATTTTAATTCAAAAAAACCAGCATAACCAACCATTTGATTTCGTGTATCCAGAAAGTGGTGCACCAATCTTAGTTGATGCTGTTGGTCTTGTGAAAAATGCAAAGAACCTTGAGAATGCAAAATTATTCTATGAGTTCTTGTTTGAACCAGAAACACGTACAACGTTAGCTGAAGATTTATACCAAATTCCAACTCGTACAGATATTGATAAGTCTACGATGCCAGAATGGTATCAAGAGCTTGAACTTAAGTCATTAGATCTTGATTGGTCAGTAATGGCTGAAAAAGAAGCTGAGTGGATGCAACATTGGGATGAAAATATCAAAGGTAAAAATTAATAGGTTTTAACTTTATTCACTGAATAAAGTTAAAGCCTCCGGCGGATGCCACAGATATTTTAGAGGAAGTTTTCGCAGCGTAAGATCAAAGACTAAAAACGCCACATCCTATGGCAACGTCTTTGTGACCCACGTCCTGTGGGCCTAAAATCTGGGCGCAAATACGCCAAAGCGCATTTGATTAAAAGGGGGTGAAGAGTTATTTTCACCCCTTTTTAAAGTTTAAGGAAGTTTCATTTTTATACAGCGAGGTGTTTGGTTTGAAAAATGTAAGACTTGATCATGTTAGTAAAATGTTTGGTAAAGCAAGAGGGGTAGAAAATGTAAATATCGACGTAAAACCTGGTGAGTTTTTCACATTTTTAGGTCCATCAGGATGTGGGAAGACAACGACATTGAGGATGATAGCGGGATTTTATTTTCCTACAGAGGGAAAAATCCTGTTTGACAATAAAGATGTTACAACCCTCCAGCCAAACAAGCGTAACATTGGTATGGTGTTCCAAAACTACGCCCTATTCCCACATATGACTGTATTTGAAAATATCGCATTCGGTCTTGAAGTACGTAAATTACCAAAGGCCGTTATTAAAGAAAAGGTAGAAAAAGCACAAAAGCTTGTTCACCTTGATCAATATGGAACGCGTAAAATCAATGAGTTATCTGGTGGTCAACAGCAGCGTGTTGCTTTGGCACGTGCACTCGTTATTGAACCGGATATTCTTTTACTCGATGAACCATTGTCAAACTTAGATGCGAAATTGCGTGAGGAAACGAGAATTGAGATTAAGAGATTACAAGTTGAATTAGGTGTCACAACGATTTATGTTACTCATGATCAAACAGAAGCGATGACAATGTCTGATCGCATAATGGTTATGAAAGATGGCGTTGTTCAGCAAATTGGGACTCCTCAAGAAATCTATAATCGTCCTTCTAACCACTTTGTAGCCTCCTTTATTGGTGAATCTAATATTGTTAATGGCGAAGTTGTTGAGATTAATGGCGATGCAGTTAAAGTGAAATTGGAAGAGGATGTTTTCGTAACAGGTTCAATGACTCAATCTGCAAATGGGAAAAAGCTTGTTGCAGGTGAAAAAATCAAATGCTCGATACGACCAGAAGCATTGCATGAAGGACCAGGCGTGAACCAACTAACAGGAACGGTCCAGCTTGTTGAATTTACAGGGGTCAGCATCAATTATCTTGTGAAAATAGGATCCAATTTGATAAAAGTCATGATTATTAATAAAGGTAACAAAATCCTAAGTCGCGGTGATTCAATTACCCTTCACGTACCCGAAAATGGAATTTACTTGATTGGTGAATAGGAGGTGAAAGAATGAGTGCGAATCAAAGTACTGTAGTGCAAGAGAACTGGTGGGCACGACTAACCCGTTCAAAATATTTTGTGTATGTTTTAATTTCTCCATTGTTTTTAGTGTTATTAGCTTATGTTATTTATCCGTTTTATCAAACGTTTATCCAATCCGTGGTCGGTGAAGAAGGTGCAAATCTCGAAAATTACCAACGCTTCTTTGGTTTAACAAGTACAGCAAACCTAGAGGCGCTTTGGACAAGTATATATATATCGGTAATTAGTGTAATTACTTGTGCCATTGTTGGTGTCACGATGGCATTTTTAATGGAACGTTACGAATTTCCAGGAAGAAAAATTCTCTCTGTCTTAATTCTAGTACCAATGGCGTTACCTCCACTAGTAGGGGTACTGTCATTTACCTTCCTTTATGGGGAAAGTGGAATTATTCCGAGAGCTTTTCAAGCACTATTTAATCTGGAAGAGGTTCCATTTGCCTTAAGAGGTGTCGTTGGGGTAATTGTGGTACACACCTTCACGATGTATACCTATTTTTATTTAACGGCTGCTGCAGCCATCAAAGGGTTAGACCCTTCATTGGAAGAGGCGGCAACAAGCCTTGGCTCTGGAAGGATTCGCATTTGGAGAAAGGTAATTCTGCCAATGCTAACTCCAGCACTCGTGGCATCTTCTTTGCTTGTATTTATGATTTCAATGGCTTCCTATACAGCTCCCTTAATGTTCGGTGTAGAAAGAACCATGACTATGCAAATCTATCTATCTCGTACAAATGGAGATTTAGATATGGCGGCAACGCAATCAACAATCCTTTCCATTGTGTCTATTTCATTCTTAATTTTAATGAGATGGTATCAAGGAAGGCGTAACTTCCAAAACCAAAGCAAAGGGATCAGTGTTCACAGAACTGAATTACGTTCCCCATTTGTAAAATACTTATCAATGTTCCTTTCATTTGTTGGGGTTATAATCTTGATGCTTCCAATTCTTGTTCTTGTACTTATTTCGTTTTCTGTGGACGGGGAATGGACGGTGCAAATTATCCCGACTGCGTACACCCTTCAACACTATATTGATCTATTTACAGATGAGCGAACATGGCGCCCAATTTGGAACAGTTTACAGATGAGTTTTGTTGCAACAGCAGGTAATATCCTGTTTGGTGTGGCAGCTGCCTATGCAATGGTTCGGACTAAATTTAAAGGCAAAGCCTTATTAGATATTCTCATCATGGTTCCTTGGGCATTACCTGGTACGGTTGTAGCGGTTAACTTAATCGCAGCATTTAGTGAACCTAACGTGTTCAGTTTTAACCAAGTGTTAATCGGTACCTTCTGGATTTTACCTTTGGCCTATTTTGTAAGACATTTACCATTGATTTTCCGCTCTACTTCTGCAGCTTTAATGCAAATGGATGAATCGGTAGAAGAAGCAGCGCGAAGTTTAGGGGCCAATTGGTGGTACACATTTAGAAGAGTAGTTGTTCCAATGGCCTTCTCAGGTATTCTTGCAGGTACCTTACTTGCATTAGTTCAGGGGTTAGGTGAATTCGTTGCTTCAATCCTAATTTATAGTACGTCAACGATGCCACTATCAGTTGCGATATTCCAAAAAATGTACGCTTTCCAATTTGGGACTGCGTGTGCATATGGCGTTCTTCAAATCATTTTAATTATTACAGTTCTATTTATTTCACAAAAGATTACGGATGGAAAGGCAGGCTCCGCAATCTAACTTTATTCAGCTGAGAGCCTCTACTTTTAGAAGAGGGGAAGCAGGATGTGACCTAATCAAGGCGTGTTCTAACCAAGGCTGAATAAAGTTTGGCCTCCGGCGGATGCCACGATTTTTCAAAGGAATCTTTCGAGCAGTAAGTTCAAAGACTAATAACGCCACATCCTGTGGCAACGTCTTTATGACCCATATCGTGTGGGCCTAAAAATCTGGCGGCAAATACGCCAAGGCGCATTTGATATAGGAGGAGGAAATTCGTATGAAGGCTAGTGATGTTCACGGAAGAGACTTGAAGGAATTGGATCAGGCTACGTTTGCGGTTGTTCCTCTAGGGAGTTTTGAGTACCATGGGCCGCATTCTCCTTTAGGAACGGATATTATTCTTGCTGATGGATTTGCAGATTTAATTGATGATGAATTAGGCGGAGCTGTTTTTCCAACGGTACCCTACACAGCATGTCCTGGAAAAACAGCTAAATATCAAGGGACGATCCCGATTCGGCCAAGTATAATTACCGAATATTTAATTGATATTACGATGGGAATTATCAACCAAGGGATTAAGAAGATTGTTCTTTTAAATGCTCATGATGCCAATATGGGAGTTTCTCGAACAGTCGCAGAATATGTGACAGGAAAACACACGGACGCTAGCTTCTTGTTAATCAATTGGTGGCAGATGGTTGCGATCGATGCAGCTGAAGAAATCGGTTTTGTAGGAACAAAGGGTAGAGGTCATGGTGGCCCATATGAAATGTCTGCGGTCAAAGCATTTCGTCCCGATTTGGTGCGTGTACAAGAATGGGACACAGAATTTAAAGAGGTGTCCCCACTTTCTTCTATGCCATATGTTCTAGTAGAAGGAACACCGAGAGCTTGGGATGGCTATACAGGTCTCATTCAACAAATCTCCTATGAAAAAGGAAAATTAATTGTAGAAAAGGCAGCGGTAAACATGAATGAGTTAATCAAAAATTGGATCGCTGATGAAGAAACAGAAGGGATTGACTAGAATGAAAAACTCACTTAGAGATAAGATCATTGAAATTGAAGGTACAGTTTTTCCTTCTAAAACATATACATCAATGGTACTTGAACCAGCTTATAATGAGGCAAAACATCAATTGCTTGATTCAATGATTGAAATTCACAATGCCCATTTAATCATGTTAGTCGAACAAGGGCTTGTAGGAAAAGAAGAGGCAAAAAAAATTGCTGTGGCAGTTTCCCACCTTGATCAAGATGAAATTCAAAAGAGAAGCTATACAGGCGAATTTGAGGATTTATTTTTTGAAGTTGAGCATGCATTGATTGAAGATGCAGGAGACATTGCAGGAAACCTTCATATTGCTCGGAGCCGCAATGATATGGGGATTGCCATCTATCGAATGACATTACGTAAAAAGCTTCTTCCTTTAATAGAAAAGGCTTTAAAGCTCCGCGAAGCTCTTATCGAAATGACCGATGAACATAAAGAAACAATTATGATTGGGTACACACACACGCAACAGGCGCAACCAACAACATTAGCCCATTATTTAAATGCAATGACCGATATGTTAACTCGTGATATAGTTCGACTTCAAGCTGCTTATAAAACCGTAAACCGCAGCAGTATGGGGGCAGCAGCACTCACAACTTCTGGTTTTGCAATTAACAGAGAGCGGATGAAGGATTTACTAGGTTTTGAGGATATGATTGATAATGCCTGGGATGCTGTCGCAGGTGCCGACTATATCGCAGAAACAGCGACTGCTGTTCAATTATCAGCCTTGAATCTCGGACGGTCTATGCAAGATTTCTTATTATGGGGAACACAGGAATATGGCGTTTTTCTTCTTTCTGCTCCATATGTACAGATCAGTTCAATCATGCCGCAAAAGCGAAACCCTGTTTCGATTGAACACATGAGAGCACTTTTATCCAGTGTAGCGGGTGATTGTCAAACAGTATTATTAATGGTTCATAACACCCCATTCGGAGACATTGTCGATACTGAAGATGACATGCAGCCATACATCTGGAAAGCCATTGAAAGACTCGGTGGCATTTATGAGTTGTTGACTTCTGTCTTACTTACAATGGAAGTAAATAAAGAAACCCTTCTCAAACGGGCAAGTGAAAGCTTTGCGAATGTAACGGAATTAGCGGATACAATTGTACGTAGTGACGGTCTATCCTTTCGCCAAGCACATCATGTTGTAAGTTCTACAGTTAAAGAGCTTACAAATCAAGGCAAAACATCGTTAGAATCATTAACAATAGACTTATTAAATGAGAAATCTAGAAAGATAGTTGGGAAGGAATCTACCTTAACAGCAGAAGAATTAAAGCAAGTGTTAAGTCCAGAGTATTTTGTTAAAATCCGCGATTTAGAGGGTGGACCAAGTCCAAGTAGAATGGAAAAAACAATTAAAACACGCTTAACTGAACAAGAAGAACTTTCAGCTTGGTTAGATGAAAAACAAGAACATCTTAACAAATCCGCGGCTAACGTTTCAAGCTTCATAACAGATTGGACTGGAGCCAATGAATAAGAATACCATCGAACTGCTTGCGGTCGATGGGGGTGGAACAAAAACACTTGCGGTCCTAGTTGATGCAAATGGAACCATTCTTGGTGAAGGAAGAGCTGGTGCCACAAATTATCATGTAGCAGGGGCTATCAGAGTAAAAGAAGCACTAGAAAAAGCCATACTTGCTGCCTTTATGGATGCAGGGATTAATCCGAGTAGTGTGGTGAAAAAAGCTGTATTTGCGCTTGCCGGTATTGATACGGACAACGATGAAAAAGAAGTCTCCAGAGTTGTAAAGGAAACGGTTATCGGGTTGCCAATTAAGATTGAGAGATTAGTAGTAGAAAATGATTGTCTTTCTGCCCTTTTAGGCTCGACCCAAAACAAAGCTGGCGTCCTCTTAATTGCAGGAACAGGCTCTATCGTTTTTGCTCATGATGGCAATAATCGAATTGTCCGTTCCGGTGGATGGGGCCACCGATTTGGCGATGAAGGGAGTGGTTATTGGATTGGCAAACAAGCCATTGAATCCGTTCTGAAAATGCAAGATGGCCGTGGAGAAAATACACTGTTAGCCAAGTTAGTATTGGAGAAATTTGATTTTACAAAAATTGAAGAACTTTATAATTGGGCTTATAGTGATGCATATTCAGTTGATGACGTGGGGGCCATTGCAACGACAGTCGATGAGGCATTTCGGTTGGGGGATCCAGTAAGTAAACGGATATTAGAGCGTGCTGCAGAGGAATTGCTGCTTCTCCTACATACTGCAATTGAAAATGCAGGCATCCAACAGAGCGAAATTGATTTGATTTTACAAGGTGGCGTTTTTCAACATAACCACTACATAAAAAATCAAGTTCGTAACAGGATTCAGCTTAGTTTTCCAAAAGTAAACATGATAACCACAACTGAAGAACCCATTCAAAGCATAATCAAGCGTGGGTTGAAGTTGAAATAGATTTCACCCCATTAAATGTCCTCTTTCAAACTACCGGTTAGGCAGTTCGAAAGAGGACATTTTAAATATTTCATTCAAAATAAACTAAAAAAGCTGATTTAAGTGCTGAAATATGTAGAATTGGTCTGTATAGAAACAGAAATGTTTACGGAACCATCTAGGGTGTTTAAACTATAAAAGTCGTCATTTTTGAACTCTGGATGGTGTTATTCATGTTAAAAGCTTATTCTTGGCTAACTTTTTGCGTAGTAGTATGGGGCAGCAATTTTATATTTGGAAAAATTTTAGTATTAGATTTCTCACCAGCACTATTAACGATGTTAAGGCTTATGTTTATTGTTATTTTTTTGATTGGATTAACCTTATTTAAAAAACACTTTAAACTGCTAAGAAAATCAGATTTTCTTTCTGTTTTTTTTCTAGGGGTAATCGGTGTATTTATAAACCAATGGTCTTTTTTTAAAGGATTGCAAACAGCGGATCCAACCACATCTGCGTTAATTTTAGCAACTACGCCCATTTTAACAAGTATATTAGCTGGCATATTTTTAAAAGAAAAATTAACAAAGCGCATGTTCATAGGGTCGATTGTTGCTATCATAGGTATTTATTTTGTTGTAACAAAAGGAACTTTTTCAACAATTCAAGTGGACAAAGGCCTTGTTTGGATTGTTGTAACGATGATAACATTTGCGATTATGATTATTATGACAAGGCTTTTATCCAACAGAACAGACCCACTGACTATTACGTTATATTCAAATTTAGTAGGACTATTTGTAGCAATTCCATTTGCTTTTTTACTGGACTCACCTTTACGAATAGGCCAAGACTTTTCTGATTGGGCTTTATTGATCGGTACGGCCGTTGTGGTACATGGTATCGCTAATCTGATTTGGAATAATTATATAAGATTTGTCGATGCCTCAAAGGCATCCATTTTATCAAATCTAGAACCCTTTGTAGCCATGATAATGGGATTAATAATTTTATACAAACCAATAACTGGTGCAGAAATGGTGGGATCACTTTTTATAGTCGGTGGAGTCCTATTATCAACGTATCAGAGAAAAGTGCCAGCAACGTCCCAAGGGAGTTGATATCTGATTTCTTACACGGATATAAGGACCCCCTTCTTGTAAAAAAAGGGGTCCATATTACTTTAAGATTCGTCTGTTGTTTGTGCTTGAAGTGTAGATTGTGCTTGACTTATTAGTGTTTGAATTTGAGCAATCTCCTGTGAAGCTGATTTTAAAGCTTCGTTTGCTAAAATTTGGTTTGCGGCTGACTGTTCAATTGCCGAAGTAATCATGTCCTTTGCAATTGAAGCTTGAGCTTCTGCTTGTTTTAATTTATTTGTATCAAGTTGATTTGCCATATTACCGCCTCCTACATTTTTGTTGTTATAATGACAACGGTAATATTTTACCTAAATCGATTTTTTATATTGGTTGAATTAATTGTTAAAATAAATTTAGTTAAGAGCGGGAATATTAGTTTTCAAATGCTCATTTCTGATGAAAAAAATATCACCTCTTATTTATAAGAAAAGAGGTGAGGCGTGAATAGGAAATTTAACATTCTATATTTTGGGAATTATGGTAGACTCCCAGTTTATTACTTCTTTTTTATAGTCTAATAAAATTTTTCTAAATTCCTGTATCGGGATCTCCATTTTAATTGTCATATTGATAAGTTCATCCTCTGCTTTATTACTTTCCTGATTTGCCAGTTCTATTACCATATCGGAATCTGGGGACAACTCAGGCATCTCCCTCACATCAGAAGTAATTTCTTTCTGACCATTGATTAATTCGCTATAAAAAATTTCCCACTGCTCAAATAATTTTTGAGCTGTTTGATATTCATCAATTTCCGCTTTCCTATTCGTCTGTAATTTCTCTTTCAATTCACTACATGACATTTCCCACTCTTCTAAGCTCTTCAAATCAAATAATTTTAAAAACCTTGGTTTCTTCCTTTCCCAGTGAAAATAAATGTTACTACACCATTCCAATAACTCCTCATGGTATTGTTTTTCTTCCACAATGTCCATATAACTCCATCTCCCTGTCCTTTACTTAAATATCCAAGAATTGGCGCGAGCAAAAGGTGAAACATCGACTATTAAATGGTTTTATTAAAATATCTCATTTAGTGATTTCACTAATTTGATAAACACAATTTCATCATATGTTCCATTATTGTCCTATGACTAGACGTTTTACCCAAACATAAATACCGTGAAAGTAGAGTTACATTCTATTACCATTATTTTTCAGATTCCATGTGCACAGACTAGTAGTTAATCCACCTGCTAAAATGGTTATAGCTGAAAGTAAGAATGTATCACTAGAAACCAATACCCCTCCAAGACAAATAACAAAAACGTCAATAATTAGAATAATGATTCCTACATTCATTTTCACGATCTCTGATAAGAACTGGGCTAATAAATCTGTCCCACCAGTACTTGTTTCAAAGCGAAGCATAATCCCAATACCAAAACCAATCAAGACACCACCTGTAAACGAGCTAAGTATAGGAGAAATATGTAAACGGAGTTGATTTAAGTTATGAAACAGGTCAATGAAAAATGAGGAAAGAAACATACCGTGCAAACTGTTAAAAAAATAAGAGCGATACTTAAACCAAGAGATAATAAAGATAGGAATACTTAATATCATAATCGTGAACCCAGCATTGGTATGAAATAAATAACTAATAATTAGACCTAAACCAATAATCCCACCATCTAAAACCCTGTTTGGTATTAAAAAAGTATTGATTCCGATTGCAATTGTTATACTGCCTATAAGGATAGCAGCTGCTTTTATAAAGAATGACATCGAATTAGAACTCTCCTGTCTAAATGGACATGTACTATTTATATGCAAAAAATATACCATTATGGACAACTTTTATAACCAGTACCTAGGTATTTTTTTCCTTTAATATTCACAGAATAGAAAAGGAGAGAGATATTCTGTTGAGGAGGGGTATTCTAATGAAAAAAATAATATTCTATCTGATTGTATTAAGCATTGCCGCAATCCTAAGCGCATGTAATCAAAACGATCAGACTAATACACCTGATGAGAATGAACAGGTGAATGAGACAGAGGAACAAATTGATAACAATACAGATGAAGCGACTCAGGAAGAAGAAAATAATGAAGTTGATGAAAATGAGCAAGGTACCGAAAATAGTGTAACACCGACAAACGAAGATAAAGTCTACCAGAACAAAATCTTCAAAGATGTAAAAGTGTCTGAGACGGATAATGAATTCGTATTTACTGGTAAAGCTCAAGTATTTGAAGGTGTTTTTGATTATGCAGTTTATGATGGTGAGGAAAAGCTAGTAGAAAACAACTATCAAACAGTAGGTGCACCATCTTGGGGTGACTTTGAAATTCCGATTGAGAAAGAATTAATAGCAAATGCAAAAAATGAAGCCAGGTTTGAACTGTTTGTTTATTCCGCTAAAGATGGTTCGAAAGAGAATGTATTAACGATACCACTGACAAATAAATAGATTAACCCGAAGGCTGACTCGATGCAGAGTCAGCTTTTTTATATAGGCTCTTTTCTAAAAGATTGTTGCTTTTTGTTAATAAATTGCAAACCAAGTTGATTGGAGCGTAAGGTGGCGACTCCTCGAAAATGTATTCACATTTTCTTCGTGCGTGGGTTATTTCAAAGAAGTAAATTCAATGTCCTGCGGGAAAAGCGTGAGACTTGAGACCCCGCAGGAGCGGTAGCGACTTGTCCAGTTGTAGCGGCTAGAAACTCGAGAAATTTCAACTCCTCCTTCAGAGGCAAATTACGCCTCTTTGTCGGAGTGGCCAATTTTCTCGTTTCTGTGCAAGCCGCCTCCACATTTCGTTGAGGAGGCTCAAGCCACGCCCGCGGAAAGCGTCCACCTGAAGCGGAAGTCAACGATATAAAAACAACAAAGTTTGCGAAAACAGCCTTTATATAAATGCTCAATCTTGCGGACATTACGTTATCCTTTCCGCTAATTTCCGAAATCAGCACCTTCCGATTCCTCTAATTTACGGTAGATAGCTTTTTCCTAAAAGCACTATAATTAATATGAAAATTATAAAAATTATGATTTCTAAATGAAAAATTTACATATCGGAGGGTTTGCCATGAAATTTAACCAAATTGGCGTAATTGGTTCAGGAACTATGGGAGGGGCAATTGCTCATCAAGCAGCAATTTGCGGATTCGAGGTAGTGCTCGTAGATGTCGAACAAAGATTTCTAGATAGTGCACAAGCACGCATGGAAAAATTAATGAATCGTTCCATAAGCAAAGGGAAATTAACCGAAGATGATAAATCAGCAATTCTTTCAAGAATAATACTAACGACTAACATGTCTGATGTGAGAGACTGTGATGTCGTCATCGAAGCTATCATTGAAGATTTAGATACGAAGAAGGAAATATTTAAGCAGTTGGATGAAATTTTAATGCCTGATTCGTTGATTGCATCCAATACTTCCTCAATGTCGATCACTGAACTTGCGAGTGTTACAAACAGACCTGAACAAGTAGCGGGAATGCATTTTTTCAATCCACCACAGGTAATGAAATTAGTAGAAGTTATTAGAGGCTATAGAACGAGTGACGAAACTGTAAGCGTATTCAAAGAGTTGGCAATCGCGATGAAAAAAGAGCCAATTGAAGTAAAAAAAGATGTACCAGGATTTATTGTCAATCGAATCATGATTCCTCAATTTATTGAAGCAATCCGCTTAGTGGAAGAAGGAGTTGCAACTCCAGAAGACATTGATAAGGCTGTTACATTAGGGCTGAATTACCCAATGGGGCCGTTTACCCTTCAAGACTATGCTGGGGTTGATATTGGGCTTCATGTTATGGATTATTTTTACGAAGAATTCAAGGATCAACGATTTGCAGCACCACTTACATTGCGTAATTTAGTTCGCGCAGGCCGAGTTGGGAAGAAAGCTGGTGCAGGCTGGTACGACTATTAACTTTACTCAGCGGAGTTCCCAACTATTATAAGTGGTTGGATGAATTCAATAAGCTTAACAATTAAGTGGATTTTCAACACTAGGCTGACTAAAGTTAAGCCTCTGGCAGATGCCACAGATTTTAAAAGGAAATTTTTCGAGCAAGCACGAAAAAATCTGGGCGCAAATACGCCAAGGCGTATTTGATTCTTATAATACGAAAGGTTGTGTTATGTAACAATGGATACAGTTCAATATCTTTCAAATGATAAACATATCGGGATCGTCTATTTAAATCGTCCACCATACAATCCGTTAAGTAGCCAAGTATATAATGAGTTATTCACTTTATTCGAGGAACTTGAAAAGGATTCAGAGGTTCGCGCCATTATTCTTACAGGAAAGGGCGATCGCGCTTTTGCCGCAGGTGCTGATATTAATGAAATGGTCAACTTAAATGGAGCCGACATGATGGAGATGTCAAGAATCTCTCGTCTTGCTTATGACAAAGTTGAATCTATTTCAAAGCCGGTAATTGCTGCGGTAAATGGGCTTGCTTTAGGTGGTGGCTGTGAATTAGCACTTGCTTGTGATTTCCGAATCGGCTCACCAACGACAAAATTTGGATTACCTGAAATTAATTTAGGCATTATCCCTGGTGGGGGTGGAACACAACGTCTTCCACGTTTAATCGGCCAAGCCAAAGCGAAAGAATTGCTCTATTTCGGTGAAATGATTGATGCTGAAAAAGCACTCGAAGTGGGCTTAATCAATAAGGTAGTAGAATCAGAGCGTGTACTAGAAGAAGCGATTGAATGGGCTGAAAAATTAGCCCAAAAGCCACGGATTGCAATGAAAATGCTAAAGACTTCTATTAACCGAGGGACAGAGGTGGATTTACAGGTAGCCTTAGACCTTGAAACTGCTTGTTTCGGAAATGCCTTTGCAAGCGAAGATCGTGTTGAAGGAATGAATTCTTTTGTAGAAAAGAGAAAGCCACAATTTGTTGGAAGGTAAGGTGAAGTATATTGAGCAAAGAAATTGTTGTCATTGATGGTGCACGTACTGCTTTTACAGAATTCGGGGGATCATTTCGTGATGTATCAGCGATTGACCTTGCCGTGCATACAGCAAAGGAAGCAATACGAAGGTCATCAATCCAGCCGGAAGAAGTGGATCAGGTAGTAATCGGAAATGTTATTCAATCCAGTACTGACGCCATTTATATGGCAAGACATGTCGGGTTAAAATCAGGTATTCCTGAGCATGTGCCAGGATTGACGGTCAATCGACTTTGTGGCTCAGGCTTACAAGCCATCGTTAGCGCTGCGCAATCTATTAAACTAGGAGACTCAAATGTTAGCATTGCGGGTGGTACAGAAAATATGAGCCAGGTTCCACATATTGTTCGTGGTGCTAGATGGGGCTTACCACTCGGAAAAGCGCCAATGGAGGATTACTTATGGGAAGCTCTCTATGATCCCTATGGGAAATGCTCAATGGCCATTACAGCGGAAAACCTAGCTGAAAAATATGAGATTTCAAGAGAACAAATTGATGAGTTTGCCTCACAAAGTCATAAGCGTGCATTAGTAGCACAAGAAAAAGGTTTTTTTGCAAAGGAAATTGTACCGGTAACGGTGAAAGTAAGAAAAAGTGAAAAGGTAATCGATCAAGATGAACATCCACGTGATACACCAACTGATGTTTTAAATCGATTACCAGCTAGATTTAAAGAAAACGGTGTAGTTACGGCTGGGAATGCAAGTGGCATTAATGACGGCGCAGCGACGATGGTCGTCACTTCAAGTGAATATGCTGAAAAATCAGATCTAAAACCTTTAGCAAGATTGGTTTCATGGGGAATAGTTGGCGTTGCGCCAAATTACATGGGAATCGGACCTGCTCCAGCAATTCGACAAGCATTAGAGCGTGCAAATATGAGAGTTGAGGATTTGGATTTGATTGAAATCAATGAAGCTTTTGCTGCTCAATATCTTGCTTGCCAAAAGGAACTAGGCTTTGACCCGAGCATTGGGAATGTCAATGGTGGTGCGGTAGCATTAGGTCATCCACTTGGAGCAAGTGGTGCAAGAATCAGTTTATCGCTCATTTACGAGCTTAAGAGAAGAAATAAAAAATACGGCGCATCTGCATTATGTATCGGTGGGGGCCAAGGAATCGCGGCGATTTGGGAAGTCTTGTAGTCTTAATCAGTCGGGGCTTCAGCCCTGACTGATTAAAGGAAATTTTAGTTATTGGGGTGAATTACATGAAAAAAGAATTAAGCAAACTTAGTGTTTCAGAGCTTTTAGAAAACGTTTGCAAAAAGGATCCTCATCACGAAGTTTCATACGATGGTTATACACGGCTGTCCTATCAGGAGTTATGGGAGAAGTCTATTAATCTAGCAGCCTCACTACAAGAAATCGGCATTACAAAGGGAGATAAAATTGCGGTTTGCTTACCAAATTGGAATGAATTTGTCGTAATTTATATGGCTGTCTCTCATCTTGGAGGCATCATCGTTCCTTTCAATACTCGTTACCGACAAGATGAAGTTGAGTACATTTTACGTAATTCTGAAGCTAAGATTGCCTTTTTTACCGAAGAATTTGGTGGAGTCAAGCATTATGAACAATTTACGTTAGCTATCCAACATGTCACAAGTCTTGAAAGACTCATTACAGTTCGGTGCGTGAAAGATGGCCATATGAGTTATGAGCAATTACTTGAAAGAGTTGACGATCATCCTTTTTCCCCTGTCCCAATCGATTCGGAGGATGATATTTTCTGTATCTTGTATACTTCAGGGTCCACAGGAGCTCCAAAAGGGGCGATGCTTACCCATAGTAATTTTGTGAACACCGCGATTATTACCGCTGAAGAGATGAAGTGTACCGAAGAGGATGTCTTTTATGTAGCTGTACCACTTTTCCATGTATTTGGTATGGTGCCAAGCATTCTAAGTACGATTGCTGTAGGAGCACGAATGGTCTTGGCAGAAAAATATAATGCCAAAGAAGCGTTGAAAACCACTCAAAATGAAAGAATCACAGTAAAGCATGGCGTACCAACAATGTTCATTTTAGAGCTTAATCATGCTGAGTTCAAAAATTATGACCTGTCATCTTTAAGAACAGGTATTATCGCAGCGGCTCCGTGTCCTGTAGAGATTGTTAAGCGAATTCGTACGGATATGGGCTGTGATATCGTTGTTTGTTACGGTTTAAGCGAGACATCACCTACCCTTACGATGACTGCTTTTGATGATGACGACCAAATTCGTGCCGAAACGGTTGGAAAGGTACTGCCAGGTGCCGAAGTGAAAATAGTTAACGAATTTAAGGAAGATGTTGGTCTTAATGAAGTTGGAGAAATAGCTTGTCGTGGTTTCGGGATCATGAAGGGCTACTACAATATGCCTGAAAAAACGAGGGAAGCATTGGATGAGGATGGATGGTTTTATTCCGGTGACCTAGGCACATTAGACGAGCAAGGAAACCTAAGAATTGTTGGACGAAAAAAAGAAATGATCATTCGTGGTGGCTACAATATTTATCCAAGAGAAGTAGAAGAAGTTTTCTATACACACCCGGATGTAATGGAAGTGGCCATCGTTGGACTCCCTGACACGGTATTAGGGGAAATTTCTTGTGCTTGCGTAAAAATCAAACCAAATACTTCACCAAGTGTTAAGGAACTTTTGGAGTTCATAAGACCAAAAGTTGCTGACTATAAAGTCCCAGATAAGTTACTGATTATAGATGAGTTTCCGATGACAGCAAGCGGGAAAATTAGAAAAATATCTCTTCAGGATCAATTAAAAGAAAAATTGGGGGCCGAATTAAGATGAGAAAAAAATCTTGGGTGTGGTCATTTCTGGTCATTTGTTTAACTTTATTTGTTATCGCAGGCTGCAGTGGAGGTTCAAAACAAACTGATGGAGAAATCAGTGGAGGCGATGCGAAGTCGAGTGGGGAATCCTCAGATACGATTAAAATCGGTGTCATCGTTGCAGATACTGGTCCAGCATCTGCGTTAGGTAAACCTGAGGCAGATGTTGCTAGATTACTAAACAAACAACTAAAAGACAAAGATTTTAATGGGAAAAAGGTCGAGCTTATCATCGAGGATTATGAAACAGATGATACAAATGCCGTTGTACTTATGAAAAAAATGATTTCAGAACATAATGTTACAGCTGTAGTAGGAGGAACTCAAACCAGTACGAGTGTGGCACTGATGGGTGTAGCTGCTGAAAATAAAATTCCGCTCGTTGCGCTAGGTGTACTGAATGATGACCAATTAAATGAATACACGGTTCAAGCGCCTCAAAGCAACGAAACAGTACTTCAAAATGTAATTGATTATTTAAAAGATAACAATATTGATAGTGTTGCTTGGATCAATGCAAGGGACGGCTTTGGTCAAACTGGACTTCCTGTCTTTGAAGGGATGGCAAAAGAAAATGGTATTGAAATTGTTGCAAAGGAAGATTTTGATGCTGAAGCTACTGATATGACTGTCCAGTTAACGAAAATAAAGCCTAAAAATCCAGGTGCTATCATTATTTGGTCACGTCCCCCTGGAGCAGGAATTATTGCCAAAAACTACTCACAATTGGGCATTGATGTTCCTATGATTCAAAGCCATGCTGTAAGTAATCAAGGTTTCTTAGATCAAGTTGGAGCAGATGGGCTTGGAGTATTGGTGCTTGGAAGTAAATTAAATGTTCTTGATTCATTAGAAGATAACGAACAAACTCAGCTCTTTAAAGACTTTGCTGAACCATTTATGGAAGAGTACGATTATAATCCAGGTCCATTTGGCGGCTATGCGTATGATGGGATTCAAATGGTGTTACAAGCTATTTCCGAAGGTAATACCGATTCCGAATCTATTAAGAAATATTTAGAAACAATCTCTTATAAAGGTGTTACAGGGACGTATAATCTTTCACCAGAAAATCGTAATGGTGTTGAGGGTGATGGTATGGCCATCCTTAAGGTTGGGGATAACGGCTGGGAAATAGAATAGAATCTTAGATAATCAATTGAAGCATGTATGATGTGAGTCATGCATGCTTTCTAAGTTCTTTTGATAAAGGAGGGTTACGATGGATGCCGTTATTCAATATTTGATTACAGGTTTAACGACTGGAAGTATCTATGCATTAATCGCAATCGGGTTCGTAACAATTTACAATGTGACAGGTATTATTAATTTCGCACAAGGTGAGTTCGCAATGCTTGGTGCGATGTTTTGCATCACTTTTTCAAGTCTAGGCTTACCGATTTATGTTGCTATTCTGTTAGCCGTTTTGTGTACAGCATTGATCGGATTTGCTGTTGAGAAACTCGCAATTGCTCCAACGAAAAATGCAAGTTTTATAAACTTAATCATCATAACAGTAGGTTTATCCATGGTTCTTAAAGCAATCGGACTATTTGCTTGGGGGACATATCCAAAGTCTCTACCTGCATTTTCAGCCAACAATCCGATTCAAATTATGGGAGCTGTACTAATGCCACAGAGCATTTGGGTCATATGTACGCTATTTTTCTTACTAGCACTTCTTTATATCTTCTTTGAAAAAACAATTACCGGATCTGCGTTAAAAGCCTGTGTTGTAAATCCAGTAGCTGCAAGGCTAATGGGCATCAATACCTCTTCCATGTCTACATTGGCATTTGTTTTAAGTGCGGCTGTAGGAGCGATTGCTGGGATTGTCATTGCCCCTGTAACAGGTGCAACTTATGATATGGGATTAATGCTTGGATTAAAAGGTTTTATGGCGATGATTATCGGAGGAATGACGAAGGTTCCGGCGGTAGTAATTGCGGGCTTCTTAATTGGTATTATCGAATCTTTTTCAGCAGGATATATATCCACTTCATACAGCGATGCGATAAGTTTTGGAATTCTATTACTTGTTCTATTTGTTGCACCAAATGGAATTATGTCAAAAGTTATTGGGAATCGCGTGTGAGGAGAGGGGGATTGAAACATGTTGTATCCTAGTCGGACAAAACCATTGATTGTCATGCTTTCCACGATAATCGTACTTCCATTATTATTCAATAATTCTTATATGTTAAGTCTATTTATCCTGATTGGAATATATAGCATGGTTACAATTGGATTAAGTCTGCTTATGGGGTATGCAGGCCAAATATCACTTGGGCATGCTGCTTTCTTTGGATTAGGTGCTTATTTTACAGGAGTTTTAACGACAAGTTATCAAATGTCTTCATGGATTGCACTTATTGTTGGGGTACTAGTGACAGGTCTTCTAGCATTTGTTATCGGAATTCCTATATTAAAATTGAAAGAACATTTCTTAGCATTTGCAACTATTGGTGTCAATGTTATTGTATTTATTCTTTTGCTAGGACTAACCGACATTACCAAGGGTGCTGCTGGTTTATCTGGAATCCCAAAATTAAATCTTTTTGGGTTTGTTTTACAACAAGAGTTGAGCTTCTACTATTTTATTTGGGGAATTGTTGTTTTAATCGTCATCGTTTCCCTAAATATTGTACATTCCCATGTTGGAAGGGTGTTAAGAGGCATTCATGATAGTGAGATTGCAACAAAGTCATTAGGAATTAACGTAGCAAAGTTTAAACTTCATATTTTTGTATTAAGTGCCATTTTTGCAGCAGTTGCAGGAAGTATGTATGCTCATTTTATGAATTTTATTACACCATCTACTTTTCACATATTAGTCTCGATACAATTTCTAGTAATGGTAGTAGTAGGCGGTTCCCAATCTATTTGGGGTGCAATAGCTGGTGCTTTTTTAATGACGATGCTCGGTGAATGGGTGAAGGATTATCTTCCATTGTTATTTGATGTAAGTGGAGAAGTCGAAATTATTGTGTATGGTCTCGTCTTAATCCTTGTCGTTATGTTTATGCCAAAAGGACTTATCCCGACAGGTGCCAATCTTTACGAACGGGTTAAGGATAAAGTTCGTCCTGTAACAAGAAAGGAGGACGTTGTCGTAAATGAAAACAATCATCCTGCAGATTAATCATTTAACGAAACGATTCGGCGGAATTGTGGCAGTAAACGATGTCTCTTTCACAATGAATAAAGGAGAAATACTCGCTGTTATTGGTCCGAATGGTGCTGGGAAAACAACGTTATTTAATATGATCTCATCTGTTCTGCCTAGTACTAGTGGTGAGGTCTGGTTTTTGGGGGAAAAGTTAAATGGGTCACCGATTCATAGTTTAGCTTCTAAAGGAATTACTCGTACGTTTCAAAACCTTCAAATTTTTGACAACATGACTGTTCTTGAAAACGTAATGCTCGGTGTTCACCCTCAAATGAAAACGAATGTTTTTCTTGCGGCATTAAGAACCAAGGCGGTAAATAAAGATGATGAAATGGCAAAACAGCTTGCTGAAGAAGCTTTGGAAAAGGTAGGCATACTTGATCAAGCAGACCAAATTGCAGGAAATCTACCATATGGACTGCAAAAACTTTTAGAAATTGCACGTGCAATCGTTTCGAAACCAAAGCTTGTATTACTTGATGAGCCAATGGCAGGGCTTAATGACGGAGAAGCGGCAAAAGTTGCAGATATCCTACTCGACATGAAACAAGAAGGCTATTCATTTCTATTTGTGGAACATGACATGAATACAGTCATGAAAATTGCAGATAAAATTGTTGTAATTGACTTTGGAAATAAGATTGCTGAAGGAACACCAGATGAGATTAAGAAAAACCAAAAGGTAATAGCTGCTTATTTAGGGGAGGAAGTATTATGACACTCCGCACAACCAATCTTACTACCTATCATGGTAGAGTTAGAGGAATCGATGGAATCAATCTAGTAGTGAATCCTGGAGAAATCATATCGATCATCGGAGCGAATGGAGCAGGAAAAAGTACTTTGCTCGGAACGATTTCGGGTATCTACAAGCCAACTGAAGGTGAAGTCTTTTATAATGATATATCTTTAACGGGCGTGAAATCTCATAAAGTAGTCGAACAAGGAATTTCTCTTGTCCCTGAAGGGCGTCAAATCTTTTCAAATCTAACGGTTAAGGAAAATTTGGTTCTTGGAATGTATTTTAAATACCGAAAAGAAAAACAGATTATTACTACAAAGATAGACCGAATGATTGAGATGTTTCCAGGATTACAGAAGCATATGAATAGTATTGCAGGAACATTAAGTGGAGGAGAACAGCAAATGTTAGCCATTGCAAGGGCGTTAATGTCTGATCCAAAAGTGATCCTTCTAGATGAGCCTTCAATGGGATTAGCGCCTTTAATCGTAAAAGAAATCCTTGATATTATGAAGCAAATAAGGGATGAGTTTGGTGCAATGGTGATCTTAGTTGAACAAAATGTAAAAGCAGCCCTTAGTGTTGCTGATCGAGCATATGTGATGGACCGAGGCAAATTTGTCCTTGAAGGCAGAGCAGATGAATTAATCCAAAATCCACTCGTTCAATCCACATATTTAGGTTATACAGAGAAAGTCATATAATGTTTGTCAAAAAGGAGGATGAAATGAAAAGGACTGCGTCGGTAATTAGTCGAAGTTCCTATACATTATGTCATTTTCAACCGGCCTTTTTGATAACCTCATAAAAAAGGGTGATAAAAGTGAGCTTTATCGTAACAGAGGAACAGCAAACAATTAGAAGCTTTGCACGTGACATTGCAAAAAATCAAATTACACCTTTTGCACGGCAGTATGATGAGGAAGAAGAATTTCCGCTAGACATTCTAAGAAAACTACATGAGGTAGGTTTATCCAACCTAGCAATACCAGAGGAATATGGAGGGCCGGGCATTGATAAACTCTCACATGCTTTAATCGTTGAAGAAATTGCAAGAGCATGTGCGAGTGTTGCAACAAGCATAGAAGCAAACTCACTATCTTCATACCCAATTCTAGTGGGTGGAAGTGAAGAGCTTAAGAGAAAATATCTGCCCCAACTCACTAGGGAAGGAAAGTTTGCCTCGTTTGCCTTGACTGAACCAGGTGCAGGGAGTGATGTTAGCTCTTTAAAGACGACCGCAATCAGAAGTGGTGAGGAATACATCTTAAATGGTGAAAAATGTTTTATTACGAATGCAAGCTATGCTAACTTTTTTGTTGTGTTAACCAATGTAAAAGATAGTGGTTTTACAGCATTTGTCGTAGATCGAGATTCAGAAGGGTTACAGGTAGGTGTCAAAGAGAAAAAGCTTGGCTTACGAGCCTCAAATACAGCATCTGTCATTTTCGAAGATGTACGTGTTCCAGCATCGAATCGAATCGGTGCGGAAGGTGCCGGCTTAAAAATCTTTTTACAAGGGCTCATGATTGCTAGACCGATGGTAGGAGCTCAAGCAGTAGGAATTGCTCAAGCTGCCTATGAAGATGCCCTTTCTTATTCGAAGGATAGAACTCAATTCGGAAAACCAATTTCAAATCTACAGGCGATCCAATTCATGCTTGCGGATATGGCGATGAATATTGAAGCGGCAAGGCTCCTTGTTCATCAAGCTGTCCAGTTTTTACAATCGGGTACTCCATCCATCAAGCATGCTTCCTTTGCAAAGTGCTTTGCCTCTGATACCGCAATGAAAGTAGCAACAGATGCCGTACAAATTTTTGGTGGCTATGGATTTATTCGTGATTACCCAGTCGAGAAGTATTTTAGGGATGCAAAAATCATGCAAATCTATGAAGGAACGAATCAAATTCAGAGAGTTGTTATCGCTAAAGAAATACTTAAATAGGCCAATCTATATAAAATGAACGCTTTAAGAAGGAATTCGAATTATAAAGTGGAATGTATATAGAAAACAAAGGATAAGGTGGCGATTTTTTTGAAGCTAACGAGTGAACGAGAAAAGTTAATGAAGAAAATTGATACTCATTTACGAACGATGGCGCGCCACCTTGTTACATTTGACACGATTGAAGAAACACTAGATTACTTGCTAGAAGGGTTTTATAAGGAATATGCCTGTGATTTAGTGGGAGTCGTCCTCTATGAAAAAGGAAGGCTTGTCCCCAAAGTTTGGAAAGGAGAACAGTTCACAATCGATCAAACACTTCACTTAGATGTCAACGACTGCTCTCCAAAACTCCTGAAAAATGCAATTTGGTGGCAGAAGGATAAGCGTGAAGAGACTAAATGTGCCTTTCATACTGCCATCAAAAATGAAAACTTATCAACATGGTTTACAGTCCCCCTACATAACCTAAACGAAAGCTTTGGTCTTTGCGTAATAGGCTTTCGAGAATTTATTCCATTAATCATTGAAGCTGAACAAATTTTTACAGAGTTTGGTCATGATGTTGCATCCTCATTAATCATCGCGCGTGAGAAGGAAAGTCAAAAACGAAAAATGAAGGGAATCGAGTGGATTAAGGAGAATATCCTTCCAAACTCTTCAATCGAACATATCATCGAAAAAGTGGTGGAACGTGCATGTAAAGGGACCCAAGCAAATGGTGCATGCGTCTATTTATATGATGAAGAAAACACAAGCTTTGACCTTCATCCCCCATGGTATGGGCCAGTCGGACATCCAATTAAGATAAACATCCATTCAAATAAATCATTGGACTCCTATTTTCCATATGTTGAGGTATCAGGAGGAACAGAACTCACAGTTCCATTACTAGTTAATTTGAAGACGATTGGCGTTATTTATGTCACAACCGGTGGGGAAGGCTATTTTACGGATGAAGATCTGGAATTTTTGAAATTTGTTTCGGACTTCGTGTCCATGCAAATCGAAAACGCAAGACTTTATCGGTTTGAATACGAGAGTAAAAAAAATCTTGAGACCATCGTAGAGCATCAACAAGAATTAGTAAAAAAGACAGTAAAAGGTGCAGATTTAGTTGAGATCACAAATACAATTAGCGCCATGATTGATAGTACCGTATTTTTATATGATAGATTTATGAATCCAATTACCTCAAAGGTTAAACAGGAGGAAAAACACCTCCAAAATGAATACGAACATGAAATCACAAAGAAGAAAAGTGAAATTACAAAGCTTAGTATAGAAGATTTGACCTTTACAGTTAATGGCACAGACTTACATGTACTCCCCATTTTGCAGGGAAATAAAGCTTTAGGGTACATGATTGTGAGCTTATACAAGAAAAAAATGAACCGCCTTATTCGCCTTACGATTGACCATGTCTTAAATGTGTATGCAATTGAATTCATTAAGCAGAAACTCGTTCTAGATACAAAAGAACAGATACAAGAAGGATTCATCAATCAATTGTTCGCAGAAACCATTGAAAATCCAGAAAAGATTATCCAATATGCAACATTGACCAATTGGAATATACTTGAACCCCATACGGTTGTAGTAGGCTCTTTCTATGTAGCTGATGATGCAGGTGAGAATGTCGTTGCGGTTGAAGCGAAGAAATCAAGAGTATGGGACCAAATAAAGTCTGATTTATCTTTTCATTTTTCAAACATAATCTTCAGTCGTAAAAGTGATGATTTTATTATCATTGTTCAAACACCAAGCGAGAAAAACGTTTGGGAACGACTATATAAACTTCTATCAGATTCAGCAAAAAAAGAAAGGATAACGCCATATATCGGAATTGGTGGGAGTACAACCAAGCTAGAAGACTATAATGATAGTTTCATGAAGGCAACTAAAGCGAAAAATGTAATCATGAATCGTAATCCTGACGGAGGCTATGCATTATACGATGATCTCGGTGCCTACACCATTTTAAGTAATACGAGTGATTTTGCATCAGCCAAAATCTTTATCAAGAAAAACCTTGGTGCCTTGGTGCAGTATTCGAAAAAAAATAACGTCGATCTCTTTGGGACACTAAAAGTTTATCTACTTCATAATGGCAATGTAAGAGAGGCCTCTAATGCATTATTTATACATCGAAGCACTTTAGAATATAGAATTGACCGTATCTCTGAACTATTAGGTGTCGATTTAAATAATGCAGAAGTGCGGTTTGAGCTATTGATGGCATATAAGCTTTATAGTCTTTTTGATTTTGATTCAACTGAGTTACTATAATAAATTTTAATAAACGGTGACCAGACTGGTAAAACATTAAACGTTGCCATTCCCAATGTATGACTGGGTTTGGCAACGTTTTTAATAATGATTTAACTTAGGCTTGTTAATACAAGTTGCTATAATCGTTATTCTTCCTTAATTTGAAGTGGCTGTTCATTGTTTTGTTCCGACCCGAATGGATTCATTCCTCCTCTATCTCTGAAACCGCCCATCATTCCATGGGGATTTCCTTCCGTTACACCATCTTCGTTCAGATACGTCATAATCGAGGATAATGAAAATGAAGTGGATAATGTTCCTTTTTCATAATTTGCTTTTTGGTAATAACCATCAACGTTATCACCAGTTAAAGTACCACCCGTATGAATCGTATAGTTTTGATTTAATTCTATATCTGGTGTGCTAATGACAATTGATTGGAACTGCTTTTCTGGAGCAATGGCAAGTACGGTATTTCCATTTTCGTCTTCTACAAAGACTGTCGTATAGGATTTTTGAAATTCCGAATAGGTCATCATGATTGCATTTTGACTTGATCCATCCGAGCTCCCTTGGGCCATACCGCTACTTCCAGATGCAACAAGGATGCCTCCTTCAATATCAAAGGAATTATTATAATCTAGGGCTGCATTTCCATTATTGGTTGGACCATAGACAATAACAGTACCACCTGTCATCTTAATGGAAGTATTTGAATCAAGACCGTCACCATTGGCATTAACGAATAAATAGCCACCTTTGATTAACAATATTCCTTCATCGGTTGTCTCCGCTTGATTTTCACTTTCAGTAGAAACTGTTGTGTCTTGTTTTTCCTGTGTGTCAGTTGCTACTGGAGGATTCATGTTTCCAAAGCCAGCTGGCATGCCAAATTCGTCACTTCCGCCATTTATATTTATCCCATCATCTTCAGCAATAACGTGATAGTTTCCATCAGCTACTGTTATATTTGTTCCTTCTATCCCTTCTAAGCTTTTGTCAATGGAAAGCTCACCACCATTCAACACTACATTTTGGTCGCTATGAATACCGTCATCACCAGTGGATATTTTGGTTATACCACCTGAAATCAATACATCTTGATTACTATGGACAGCATCTTCTAGAGAGTCAATCTTTAAGTTCCCACCGGTAATAGTAATGGTAGTGCCAGCTTTTATCCCCTTGGCGCTAATCGTATCATCAGTGGATGCATTACTTTCTGTCCTTTCTGTAGGCCTAGCTTGTTTTGAAGGGCTACTCTGATCATTAGAAGTTCCTTGAGATGATTGATTATCACTAGAATCCCCAGGTTGAGGAGGGGGACCAGGCTGCGCTCCAGATTGAGGAGATCCCTCGGTTGGAGGAGTCGGTGGCTGGGGCATTTCCCCGTTTTTGTTATCAGGTGGATTGAAATAGGCCGGCATTTCCGGTCTCATACCATCACCCATCGGAAATTCCACATTCATAATCGTTTCTGGGCTTCCTCCACCAGCTGTAATAGAATACATACCATCGGTAACAACCACATTCTTTTCTGCTTGAATTCCGTCTCCGTCTGAAACAATCGTATAAGTGCCACTTTCAAGTACAATGTTACCTTTTGCTTTGTCTTCGACATTCGATGCCTTTAAGCCATCTCCACCAGCTTTAACGGTAATCGTAGCATCTTTTATTGCCAATACATCTCTACCGATCATTCCATCGTCTTTAGATGTTACCTTGAAGGTCCCACCAGTAATTAGTAAATCGTCATTACTTTTTACTGCGTCGTTGTAATTTCCATTCACAACCAATGATCCGGTTCCATTGATTGTTAGGTCATCCTTGCTATAAATTGTAGCGGATGGTTCATCCTTATCATTTTTTTCATAGACATACTCAGTGGCATCAGAAAGTATGTTTTCCGTGCCTTCTTCTAGCGAAATAATCGTTTTATCTGCTTGTTTAATATAAATCGGTGCACTTGTTGAAGAGTCTATGGTTGCTCCATTTAATACTAAACGGACATTTCCATGGTCCTCAGAATCGACGACAATTTGTCCATCATCAAGCGTGCCTGATAAGACATACGTTCCAGAAGTACGAATCAGAATCTGATTACCTCCCACAATCGCCCCATCCGGTCCATCGACTGTTGCTGTTTGCCCTTCTAGTTTAATCGAAGTGAATGGGTCATCTTGCCAACTTGTGTAGTAGTCACTATCTTTATATGAAACTAAATCAATGATTATCTCTTCCTGTTTTTTAATGGCTGTATCTGAATTACTCGTACAGCCACTGATTAAGATCGAGGAACCGAATAATAATGTAAAGAGAATCCTCATTTTATTCTTTAACATTTTCATTCACCCTTTACTAAGTGCAATTCTATTCCTTACTTGTACTTACTGTTTATGCGGTAAAATTGCCATCGTAACTTAGCATGACTGCTGATTGTATGCCCTTCAATTCTGAAATATCTGCTATTATTTTTGAATCATTGTTTTTAACACGAATCTCATAAGTGACTTCTGTTTCATAACCTTGCATAATAGATTTTGACTTTAATGAGTATTTTTTTGCATGTTTTTTAATAATTCGTTCTATTTCTTCGTTTGCTATTTCTTTACCATATTTCACAACTAAGAGATAAGGGTTTTCTACCTTGATCTTGTTAGCAAATAGAATGATAACTGCCCCAATTATGAGAGACCCTACAATTGCTAGTAAAATGAATCCTGCTCCACAAAGAATTCCAACAATCAGTGACCAGAATAAATAGACTAAATCCATTGGATCCTTAATCGGGGTACGAAAACGTACAATTGATAATGCACCAACCATCCCAAGTGATAAGAGTACATTTTGGCTAATACCAAGAATGACAAGGGATGTAGCCATCGACATAATAATGAGTGATATATTAAAAGAATGGGAGTAAATGACCCCATTGAAGGTTTTTTTATAGACCATATAAATGACTAAACCAAGTAATAATGCGAATCCGATACTTAAAATAGAATCTATAAAAGAAATTGAAGTGCTCTTTTCTAAAAAGCTTGACTTAAAAATATCTGAAAAAGTTGTGATATCCATTTTTTTCTCTCCTAATCTATCCATTTTATATAAGTATATTTTTTAATAACCAATATCCTTTATTGGCCATACATCCGACTTAATTGATATTTAGAGTAGGCTTCCTGTCTAGTGTCCGATAATTGCAGTAAGCATTTAATCACTTCTGGAATATATTCATCGTATTTTACCTCTAATATGACAAGGTTTGCTTCCAGGACATCAACCATCGGTAAATGCTTATTAAACATATCTGTGTTTTGTAAACTAGATTGTACCTTCATATCGAAAGTGACCCGGACATTGCCATAAGGATATGTAAATGCTTCCCGTTCATAATCTACCACGGTAAGAGGTCTAATGAGATGGTAGGCCATCTCTGCATGTAAATCCCGAATAAGTCCTCGTTCGTCATGTTCCATCCATTGAATATCACCACTACGAATTTTTTCATATTCATTCCGGGTGAGTGTACATTTTGATTTATATGTTAAGTTATTCCGTTTGCTTTTCCTTTCGAGATTGACCACATGATCGCTTAATCCGTAAATGCGTACACGATATTTATCCCGATTTAAAAAACCTTCTTTTTTTTCAATCAATATCTTGTTATCGAAGTTGTCAAAGTAGGTTGAACGAATGAGATATTTACCATCCGGCCCAGCATTCGGATCACCTCGCATAAAATGTAGTAGCTTCGTTCGCAATAAATAATACTCTGCCTTCGATATTGCATGTTTTAATTCTTTGCGTCCATTTGGATTAAAAGAAGTTTGGACTGGCATCACTTGGAGCCTCCTTCTGTTTATTAAAATTATGTGTAACCTTGAACAATGAAAAGTATATGTGGCTAATATGTCAGGTGTATGTCAAAAAAAATTTTTCGATCAACTTGATATTTATCCTTGTTTCTTCCTACATAAAGTGGGGCGGAGTTTTTTTTCAATTCCTAAATTCAATCCTATTTCATAAAGATACTCCCTGACTTTTTGCTGACTTATTTCTGTGATACTGTGATAAAGTAAGGAAAACATTAGTCGGATTGTGCTTTATCTTGTTTTCAGGAGGACTGGATACCAATGAAAGTTTTAGTGGTTGAGGACGAATATGCGATTAGTCAAGTATTGAAAGCTTATTTGCAGAAGGTTAGCTATGAAGTCATACAAGTATATGATGGAAATGATGTCTTAGAAAAATTTCATGAAGCTTACCCGGATCTTGTACTGTTAGATGTGATGTTGCCGAACAAGGATGGGTGGGACATTTTAAAGGAAATAAGAAAAGAAAGTAATTGCCCTGTGATTATGCTGACGGCACTTGGTGATGTGAATTATCGTTTAGATGGATTAGATATGGGTGCAGATGATTATATATCGAAACCATTTGTTGCTGACGAAGTGGTTGCACGTGTGAAAGCTGTATTGAGACGTACTCAGGCAGACAACGATAATCCTGTGAAACGGTATGGACAATTAGAAATTAATTTGAAAGCACATCAAGTGATGGTGAATGGAAAACGTATCTCTCTTACTCCACGTGATTTATCCGTTCTATTATTTTTAGCTGAACATCCGAATCAAACATTCACGCGAGATCAACTTATAGAACAAATTTGGGGTTGGGATTATGAGGGAAGCGACCGAGCAGTTGACCTGGCAATAAAGCGAATTAGAAAGTCATTGGAAGACTGGCCAAGTACGGAAGGGGAAATTAAAACACTTCGGGGATTGGGGTATCAGTTAAGTGTTTATCAAAAATAACAAATGCGACAATGGAATGAATAACCCCAATAAAGAAAAACGTATTTCATTAAAGCAATATTGGACAAGGAGATATTTACTAACATTATGTATGGGGCTTGTTGTCATTGCTATTGTGTCGGCATTCTGGATTCGACATAATACATTAGAAAACAGGTTGAACATAATGTCGCTTCTGGCGGATAGTATGGCAGACCGAGTTGTTGCCACAAATGAGCGGGCAGTACGTCCTCCTGATTTTTTTCATGAGAGGGAATTAAAAACGGAATTGGAAATTGATCCTTTCACTTATATAATCGATACAGATGGAACTATTCTATCAAGTAATCGGCCAAGAGGGCCATTCGAACAACAACTGAATCCCACTATCATTGAAAACAAGGAATCCATTCAGAAAGTAGATCTAATTGGTCAAGAATTCTATATCGTAAAGTCCCCCATTGTGGTTAATGATTCAGTTATTGGGTGGGTGCTAATGGTTGATTCAAAAGATAAATTAACACATGTCAACCAAGAGTATACTCAATTAGCCATTATGATTATAAGTCTTGCCCTGCTGGGTTGGGCTGCCATTTATGTCCTTTCCAATCGTTTAGCAAAACCGATTAGAGATGTATCGGAGGCAGCTAAACTTGTAGCAGAGGGTTATTATCATGTCGATATTCCAAATGAAAGTAAAGAAAAAGAAGTATATGAATTAATCCAATCGTTTAAAGAAATGACAAAAAAGTTAGAAAGGCTTGAGGCCTTGAGAACAGAGCTCCTTGCTGGTGTCACACATGAATTGAAAACACCTGTTACTTCTATCAGCGGTTTATTACAGGCATTGAAAGAAGAGGTGGTAACAGGAGATGAGGCAAAAGAGTTTTTGAATATATCATTAAATGAAGTTGAGAAAATGAAAACGATGGTAGAAGATTTACTTGCATTTAACCAATTTGCAACCAATGAAGTTCCTGTTAATAAAGCCGTTCATAGTAGTAATGAAGTAGTGAAAGATGCAGTTTTTAGTTGGCAAATTGCTCAAAAAGAAGAGATAGAAATCAATTTATCTACGCTCTCCACACCAGTTGAAATAACAGTTGATCCCATCCGTTTTCAGCAAGTAATGACGAATTTGCTGAACAATGCGTATCATGCGATGGAAGGGGAAGGTGAAATTTCCATACTGATGATGGAAAGTGAAACGGAAGTTATGATTGATGTATCTGATACTGGTTGCGGGATTCCTGAAGAGGAGCAGCCCTATATATTTGAACGTTTTTTCCGTGGAGAAAAAAAGAAATATAAAATCAGGGGCCTGGGACTAGGATTGGCACTTAGTAAAATGATATCCCAAGCCCTAGGAGGGGATTTGATTTTATTAAAGAGCTCTGCTGAAGGTACAACTTTTCGAATAACTTTACCTAGTGCCACAGCCAAAATGCATACAACTGAATGACGGTAAGAATTACACTAATCAAGTCAGCATTGCTGGCTTCTTTTTTTTGCTGTCGTCCTTATGAATGAGAATGGCTGAACTTGTAAAATCTACTACTAAGCATAAACACGCATTAAATTCACAGGGGGTTTTTAAAAATGAAAAAACAAGTTTTTCTTTTTTCCATCATTCTTACTTTTGCTTTTTTTCTAGTGGGATGTGGTGGCACAGATCAAGACAATAATGCTGGAAATGAAGAAAACAACGATACTGAACAAACAGGCTCCTTATTTGACGAAATCAAGGAAAAGGGTGTTCTTACAGTAGGAACAGAGGGTACGTATGCACCTTATACCTTCCATAATGAAGAGGATAAATTAACAGGATATGATGTGGAAGTCATTAGAGAAGTCGCTAAGCGTATGGATCTTGAAGTGGAGTTCATGGAAACCCAATGGGACTCAATGTTTGCAGGTCTAAATTCAAAACGATTTGATTTAATAGCAAACCAAGTGGGGATCAATGAAGACCGTCAGGCTAATTATGAATTCTCAGAACCTTATACCTATTCCTCAGCTGTTCTTGTTGTAGCAAAGGATAATAGTGATATTGCGTCATTTGAAGATTTAAAAGGCAGAAAAGCTGCGCAATCTTTGACAAGTAATTACGGTGCAATCGCTCAAGAGAATGGCGCTGAAATCGTAGGTGTAGAAGGGCTTGCTCAGTCGATTGAATTGATTAAGCAAGGACGTGCCGAAGCTACTGTTAATGATAAGCTTGCTGTTCTTGATTATATTAAATCACAAGGTGATGAGAGTATTAAAATCGCTGCTGAGTCAGACGATGTTTCGGAAATGGCCTTTACTTTTAACAAAGGGAATGAAGACTTGGTAAAGGCAATTAACGAGCAGTTGGCTGCAATGAAGGAAGATGGAACATTAGCAAAAATTTCGCAGGAATGGTTTGGTGAAGATGTTTCTACAAAATAGTCTAATTTTCACGATTACTGCCAATATGGAGGGATGGGAGTTATTTATCAATTCCCTTCCCTCCATGCTTTCTGGAGCGATTCAATATACGATTCCACTCACACTTATATCATTTATAGGCGGAATTATTCTTGCGTTGCTCACAGCAATCATGCGATTGTCTAAATCTAGATTCTTTCAGATTCCAGCTATTATCTATGTTTCAGCGATTCGAGGAACGCCTTTACTTGTCCAATTATTTATTATTTTTTACGGACTTCCCAATATCGGAGTCAATATTGACCCTTTTCCAAGTGCGGCAATCGCATTTATTTTAAATGTTGGCGCCTATGCATCAGAAATTATTCGTGCATCCATTTTATCGATACCAAAAGGTCAATGGGAAGCTGCGTTTACAATTGGAATGACAAGATGGACAGCCTTAAGGCGCATCATTCTTCCTCAAGCCGCAAGGGTATCCGTACCGCCACTGTCTAATTCATTTATTAGCCTTGTAAAAGATACATCCTTAGCTTCATTGGTGCTGGTGGCTGAATTATTTCGTAAGGCCCAGGAGATTGCTGCAAGGACGTACGATTTCCTCCTATTATATTTGGAAGCTGCTCTAATCTATTGGATAATTTGTTTCATTTTATCACTGTTTCAAGAAGTACTCGAACGAAGGTTAAGTCGACATGTCTTAAAGTAAAGGGGTGAGGGTATGTTTTTATCTGTTAAGGGTTTGGCAAAATCTTTTGGTGAAAATGAAGTATTAAAAAATATTGATCTCGAGATTAATAAAGGGGAAGTTGTCTCCATTATTGGCCCATCCGGATCAGGAAAAACAACGATGCTCCGTTGCTTTAATGGTCTTGAACAACCGGATAAAGGAAATTTTCAGTTTGAAGATGGATTATCCATAAATTTTGGAGAAAAATTGAGTAAACAGAACGTCATTCGTTTAAGTCGAAAATCGGGAATGGTGTTTCAATCCTATAACCTTTTTCCACATAAAACAGCCCTTCAAAATGTCATGGAAGGCCCACTAATTGTTCAAAAAAGAAATAAGACGGAAGCAAGACGTGAGGCAGTGGATTTACTAGAAAAGGTCGGATTAAAGGAGAAAATGGATTTATACCCTGACCAATTATCTGGCGGACAGCAACAGCGGGTAGGAATCGCGAGGGCATTAGCACTAAAGCCGGAGCTGCTCTTATTCGATGAACCGACTTCCGCCTTAGATCCTGAACTAATTGGAGAAGTGTTAAAGGTGATGAAGGACTTGGCTCATGAAAATTGGACCATGATTATTGTCACTCATGAAATCCAATTTGCAGGTGAGATCTCAGATAAAGTCCTGTTTATGGATGGAGGGTATGTTGTTGAGCAGGGCAAACCAGATGCGGTATTAAAAAATCCAAAGGAAGAACGGACAAAACAGTTCTTACAACGAATCTTAAATCCGACGTAAAAAATATGCTTGAATAGAATCTATTAGATATAGGGAAATTAAAACCGTAATGCTTTTCTTAACTACATAGGTGGTGTTAAGTATGGGCTTTTTAGACAAATTGTTTGGCAAAAATACAGCAACGGAGGATCCAAAAATGACTGAAGAAAAATTAAACATTGGAATTATTCTAGGCAGTACACGTGAAGGTCGAGTTAGTCCACAGGTAGGAGAATGGGTAAAGGGTTATGGTGACAAGAAAGGAAATGCTAACTATGAAATTGTAGATATTAAAGAGTACGATTTACCGTTCTTAGGAACAGCTGATGCACCTGGGATTGCGAAATGGAATGAGAAATTAGCAAGTCTTGATGGTTTTATATTTGTTGTTGCAGAATACAATCACAGTATCACAGGGGCATTGAAAAATGCGATGGATTTAGCTCGAGAAGCTTGGTACAATAAATCGGCTGGAATCGTTAGCTATGGTTCAACTGGTGGCGCTCGTGCGGCCGAACATCTTCGTGGAATCTGTGGTGAATTAAACATTGCGGATGTACGCACCCATCCAACTTTATCGCTCTTTTTAGATTTTGAAAATGGTACTGATTTTAAACCGCAAAATATTCATGATGATAATATGAACATGCTGTTAGACCAAGTTGTTTCTTGGGGGAAAGCATTAAAGACAATTCGATAAAATGAAAATGAGGCAATGTCTAAAAAAAAGGCGTTGCTTTTTTTATTTGCCATTTTTCTAAATCTTAAAAATCATCTCTAAACAAATCTATCTAACTGGTATAATATTGATAGAATCATGAATGACAGGACGGGAGATATATCAGCATGGATCGGATTGAAAGATATCAAGTACTTTTTAATAAAATCAATCAATATAACTCTGGTGAAAAAGGAATAACTAGAATTGCCTATACCAATGAGGAACAAACTTGTACACATGCATTTATGCGGATGTGTAAAGCAGAAGGATTAGAAATCAGTATGGACCAGTGTGGTAATGTAATTGCAAGGAGAGAAGGAAAAAACAAGCATTTACCGCCGGTGCTAATGGGTTCCCATCTGGATACTGTCTATCAAGGTGGAAAATATGACGGGGTAGTGGGTGTTACAGCTGCATTGGAAGTTGTAAAAAGGCTCAATGAAAAGGGAATTGAAACCGCTCACCCAATTGAGATTGTTTCATTTGCCTGTGAAGAATCTGCTAGATTCGGCGTTTCTACTGTTGGAAGTAAGGCGATGTCTGGACTATTTGATAAAGAGAAATTTAGATATTTAAAAGATCGTGATGGAATTACAATGGAAGAGGCCCTTTCATTATGCGCTCTTGATATTGATAGTGTTGAAGAAGCCAGTAGAGTAAATGAAGAAATTAAAGCATTCTTTGAATTGCATGTTGAGCAAGGTCCAGTATTAATAAACAATAACAAAAATATTGGGATTGTTACGGGAATAGCCGCTCCGATAAGGTTGGTTATCAAAATTAAAGGAACCGCCTCGCATTCCGGTACAACCCCGATGCATATGAGAAAAGATGCCCTATTAGGAGCGTCTGAGATCGCACTAGAATTAGAGAAAATTGCCATAGATGAACAACATTATGGAACCGTTGCTACTGTTGGAGTCATGGATGTTCATGCAGGTGCAATGAATGTTGTACCAGGTGAAGTGGATATTAAGGTGGATATCCGATCTACCTCCGTAGAGTCAAGACAAAGAGTAGTAGACCATTTATATAAAACGATACAAGAATTGGAAACAAATCGAAAGCTTGAAATAGTAAGCAATGAAATCATTAGTGAAGAACCCGTTTTACTCTCTAAAGATATAAATGATGTTACAGAATCAATTTGTGAGAGTTTAAATCTTTCCTATCAAAGGATGGCAAGTGGGGCAGGACATGATGCGATGAATATGACAAAGCTTTGTCCTACTGGTTTAATTTTTGTACCTTCTGTCGATGGACTTAGCCACCATCCGGACGAGTATACGGAACTTGAAGATATCATGACTGGGATTGACGTGCTTGAAGAACTTATCCTTCATTATTCAGTGCAGGTAGGCTAGTATTCTGAAACCAGTTTGTCTTAAGATAATGTGTCTGTACAGATTAATAGGAGGGGATAATAGTGGTACATGATGGTATGAATTATGCGCCAAAGGGAAAACCAAATCCTGTTGTGAAAAAAGGGGAATTTATATTTGCAGCAGCATGTCTCGATCATGGGCATATTTACGGAATGTGCAATGGATTAATTGAAGCAGGTGCTACTTTGAAATGGGTATATGATCCCGATCCCCTAAAAGTAGCTAAGTTCTTGGAAACTTTTCCTGAGGTGGTGCATGCTGAGTCTTTAGAGCAAATTTTATCAGATACAAGTGTTCAGCTTGTGGCTGGTGCAGCGATCCCTTCAAAACGAAGTGAACTTGGTATCCAGGTAATGAATGCAGGTAAAGACTATTTTACAGATAAAACACCCTTTACTTCATTAAAACAATTGGAAAAAGCAAGGGAAGTTGTAAAACAAACTGGCCAAAAGTACATGGTGTATTATAGTGAGCGTCTTCATGTAGAGGGAGCTGTATTTGCTGGTGATTTAATTAAAACCGGTGCAATTGGTCGTGTCATTCAGGTAACTGGTTTCGGTCCACACCGATTAAATGCACCTAGCCGACCAGAATGGTTTTTTAAAAGAGAACAATATGGTGGAATCTTATGTGATATTGGCTCTCATCAAATTGAACAATTTTTATATTACACAGGCTGTCAGGATGCAAAGGTGTTACACAGTAAAATAGCAAACTATAACCACCCGCAGTATCCGGAATTAGATGATTTTGGTGATGCAACATTGGTTGGAGATAATGGGGCAACAAATTATCTCCGAGTAGATTGGTTTACTCCTGACGGTTTAAGGACTTGGGGCGATGGGAGAATCTTTATAATTGGTACGGAAGGGACGATTGAAATCCGGAAATACATCGATCTGGCACGTGCGAATAATGGAAATCACGTCTTTTTAGTTAATAAAGATGGAGAGCAGTATTTTAATGTGTCCGGAAAGGTTGGATTTCCTTTCTTTGGGCAGTTCATCTTAGATTGCATGAACCGTACCGAACTAGCCATGACTCAAGCGCATGCTTTTAAAGCAGCAGAATTATGCTTACAGGCGCAAGAGCAAGCCATTGACATATATAGAAATGAGAAATTTAAGATGGGATGACAAGTCAGAGTTCATAAAACTTCCAACTGTCCACAACCCCAATAATCTTGATACAATAGGGACAGAGGGACAGGCCCCTCGTCCCAAAATTAATATCTGATGTGGGACAAGGGACCTGTCCCAGTGACCCAAAAAGGAGCATGTATATGTTCGTACTGTTGATTACGCTATTGGAGCGGTTAGGGATTATTGTTGCAATCGCTTTTATTTTGACTAGATTGAAGTTTTTTAGAGGGATGATGTATCAGGAGGAGCTGAACCGCTGGCAGAAGCTTGTGGCGATTGTCTTCTTTGGTTTTTTTGGAATCATTGGTACGTATACTGGCTTAAGCCTGAACACGGAAAGCCTGCAATTTGACCGGTGGGCATCTGCTTTAACCACCGATGAGGCTTTAGCAAACTCACGGGTAATTGGTGTTGTGCTTGCAGGCCTTCTTGGGGGCTACAAGGTTGGTTTAGGTGCGGGTCTAATTGCAGGAATTCATCGCTTTACCTTGGGAGGGTTTACTGCGTTTTCCTGTGGTTTTGCATCCATTATTGCTGGATTTATCTCGGGATACTTTTATAAGAAAAATAAACATGTGAAACTGAGTACAGCGTTTATTATTGCAGCCTCTGCGGAAGCACTTCAAATGTTGGTTATTTTACTCTTCTCGCGCCCGTTTGAAAAGGCATGGGCTTTGGTTGAGATCATTGGAATTCCGATGATTTTAGCAAATGGTTTGGGATGTGCACTTTTCCTCATGATTATCAAGAGTGTAATTAATGAGGGAGAACGGGTAGGTGCAGTTCAAGCTCAAAAAACACTGCGGATTGCGGACAAGACGCTCGCTTATTTACGGAACGGTTTGAATCGTGAGACAGCTCAGGCCGTTTGTCATATTATTCAGGATGAAATTCAAGCTACAGCTGTCTCGATGACAAACACGAACGAAATCCTAGCGCATGTAGGTCTTGGCCATGACCATCACCGTTCACAGATGCCTATTCAAACACAAATCACGCAGGAAGTTATTCATAACGGGAAAATTGTAATCGCAAACAAAAAGATGATTCAATGTAGGGATGAGGATTGCCCACTCGGTGCGGCTGTGATTGCTCCATTAAAAAGAAGAGAAGAAACGATTGGTACGCTAAAATTCTATTTCCGTTCTGAAAAAGAAATTACACCTGTTGTCACAGAGCTAATCTCTGGTTTAAGTTCACTTTTAAGTAATCAGCTTGAAATTGCGGAGGCGGACAAGGCATTTCAGCTTGCTAAAGAAGCCGAAATCAAAGTGCTTCAAGCACAAATCAGTCCGCACTTTCTGTTCAATACATTAAATACGATTCTCTCATTAGTCAGGAGAGATCCAACAAAAGCTAGGAAACTACTCGTTTCTTTATCACATTTCTTACGCCAGAACCTATCGGTAACGACACAAAATGTAACAACTTTAGAGCAGGAATTGCGGCAAGTTCGAGCTTATTTAGAAATTGAGGAAACAAGATTTGTAGACAAATTGAAGGTATTTTATAAAGTTGAGGAAGCTGCTTTGTATCAGCATATTCCACCACTTACCCTTCAGCCGATTGTAGAAAATGCAATCAAGCATGGCATGAAGAATCATGATGGAGATTTTCAGGTAAGTATTTCAATTCAAAAAGGGAATGACTGTGTTTTTGTTAAGGTTGAGGATAATGGAATGGGGATGAGTAAAGAACGTGCTAGGGAAATTTGCGTTACCCCAATAAAGTCAGAAAAAGGTAGTGGTGTCGCTTTATATAATGTTAATAGAAGGCTTACGATGCATTTTGGTGAAAAGTCCGCATTAGCAATTAAAAGCGAAGTAAATCAGGGAACGGAAATCTCTTTTTCAATCCCAGTTACGGAGGCTATATAAAATGGAATCAAAAATTAAAACACTTATTGTCGATGATGAATTATATAGTCGTGATGAACTGTCACATCTTTTAGAAGCGCATCCATCCATTCAAATAGTCGGGGAAGCCGATTCAGGGGAGGCAGCGATTTTAAAAGCGATCCAACTTCAACCAGATGTTGTCTTTTTAGATATAGAAATGCCAAAGGTTAACGGAATGGATGCAGCAAAAGCCCTTTTGGAATTGAAAAAATCGCCACTCATTGTGTTTGCAACCGCCTACCCGGAATTTGCTGTGGAAGCATTCCGTTTTAATGCAATTGACTACTTATTAAAGCCATTTGATGAGGAACAACTAGAAGAAACAGTAAAACGGATCGAAAAACATTTCCAGACGACTGAGGAAAAGGAAAAAGGAAAGCAAACTGGGAAATTGGCAATTGATTCAAGCGGTGAGATTATCTATCTTGAACCAAAGGATATTTTATATATTGTAAGAGATGAAAAAGTAACCAAACTCATAACTAAGGTGGGAGAATACGAGACAAAAATACAGCTGAAAGATTTGGAAAGCAGACTTGAATCGTTTGGGTTCTTCCGCATCCATAAAAGCTTTCTTGTCAATTTAAAATATGTCACTCGTCTCACTCCATGGTTTAACGGTGCGTATCAATTGGAAATAGAAGGTAGAAGTGAACAGCTCTCAGTTAGTCGAAATTATGTAAAGGCATTACGAGCGAGCTTAGAAATTTAAACAAGAAGGTAGAAATTTTGCGTTTTAGTTCACAATTTGGACACGTTATTGTCGAATTTCTACCTTTTAATCTAAAACCCTCCTAAAATTCACTTTAAATATTATAATTATTGTAAACGCATTCATAAATTCTATTAAAGAGAATAGGGGGAAATAGAATGATTACCTTTTTAGCTAGTATAGCTTTGTTAATTGTAGGGTACTTTACGTATGGTAAATACGTTGAAAAAGTATTCGGTGTGAAGGAAGAACGTGCTACACCAGCATATGTAGATGCTGATGGCGTAGACTATATTCCAATGAGCACAAAGAAAAACTCGTTGATTCAGTTACTTAATATTGCAGGTACTGGACCTGTATTCGGACCAATTATGGGAGCGCTTTACGGACCTGTCGCTTTCATTTGGATCGTAGTTGGATGTATTTTTGCAGGGGCAGTTCATGACTATTTAACTGGTATGATTTCCATTCGTAACAAGGGAGCTCACTTACCGGAACTTGCAACTAAGTTTTTAGGAAAAGCAATGAAACACGTCGTAAACGCATTTGCTGTTTTACTTCTACTATTAGTTGGTACCGTTTTCGTTTCGACTCCTGCTAGTCTATTAAATCTATTACTAGATGGGAAAGTTGCCTTAGGAATTCTGATTGCTGCCATTTTCATCTATTATATCTTGGCAACTTTATTGCCAGTAGATAAAATTATCGGTCGTCTTTATCCATGGTTTGGAGCGATCCTTTTAATCAGTGCTGTAGGTATCGGTATTGGTTTAATAGTTAAGGGAGCACCAATTCCAGAACTTTCATTATCAAATTTCCATCCTGATAATGCACCAATTTTCCCATTATTATTCTTTACAATCACTTGTGGTGCTTTATCTGGATTCCATGCGACACAAACACCAATTATTTCACGTACTACACAAAAGGAAAGCCAAGGACGTAAAATTTTCTACGGTATGATGATTGCTGAAGGGATCATTGCGATGATCTGGGCTGCAGCAGCAATGAGCTTATTCGATGGTTATGGTGGCTTACAAGAACTTCTTGCAGCTGGCGGACCAGGGGCAATTGTAAGTGAAGTTTCAACATTAATGCTTGGTGCTGTTGGTGGAACACTTGCAGTTCTTGGGGTTATCGTATTACCAATCACTTCTGGTGATACTGCATTCCGAAGTGCTCGTATGATTATCGCTGAGTATATTAATATGGCTCAAAAGAAAATGTCTAGCCGTTTATGGATTGCTGTTCCATTATTTGCGATCTCAGTTGTCCTAACACAAATTGATTTCAATATTCTTTGGAGATACTTTAGCTGGGCGAACCAAGCTACAGCAGTAATTGCCTTATTCGTAGGTGCAATGTACCTATACATTGCGAAAAAGAACTACTGGATTTCACTGATTCCAGGAACTTTTATGTTAACAATGGTTATCACGTATATCCTAAATGCACAAATCGGATTCCGATTACCAATGGACATTGCTTGGTACGGTGGTTTTGCAGGAACTGCAATACTTCTAGTGTTATTCTTCCGTCAAGCTAAGAAGTTAAGAGCAGCAAATCATCCGCTTGAAGTAGATATCTCAAACTATAATAAGGTGGCCTAAATGAGTTGCTGTAGTCCTGAATATCGGAAGGTAGTCGAGGCTCAGGAGCAGAAGGTCAATCAGCAAACAAATGACAAAGTTCCTGTTTGGGGAAAAATTGTGAGCATTTCCATTATAGTTGGAGCCATAATCATCTTTGTGCTCTTATAAATGAATCAAAAGTGCATGCATTCTTTTATGAATGTATGCACTTTTTTAATGTTTGAGAAAACTTTCACAAACTTATTGATTTCCTATACATGAAAACTTTAGTACTATAAAAGTAATAAAGGATTTCTTTCTGCACAAAATATCAGAAGGACATCTAGGGAGGTTCATACAGATGGAAATGACAATCAGTGAAGCAGCTGTAAAATGGTTCAAAGAGGATATAAGTGTAAAAGAAGGGGATAGTGTTCGATTTTATCCAATGTTTTACGGAACGAGTCCCGTACAAGAGAAATATTCACTTGCTTTTTCAACGCATGATGAACCCATCCAAATTCATGCAAGTCAAAAGATTGATGACATTGAATTCTATGTAGAAGAGGACGACATTTGGTTTTTTAACGGCCATAATCTCATTGTTGACTATAATCCCGATAAAGATGAACTAGAGTATCAATACCCAAAACCGTAGGCTCACAATAAGTGAGCCTATCTTTATTTTTACAATGTGATTCGAATCACGAACCTTTTCTTTAATCTATGCTATTTTCAAACATAACAGGTATTTTCAATATTGCATTGTTTGAAAGGAGAGATTCGTGTGAGTGAACTTATTAATAACCGTGAACAAAATAAAATCAGTGATCAAGAGCGTGAGGCTCTTATAAAACAAAGCTTTAAAGATTTACATAATGGTAAATCTGTTGAAGAGATAAAATCTCAATTAAAGGATAAAGTGGGCTATATAACCATTGGAGAAGTGTCCAGGCTCCAACATGTATTAATGGAAGAAGAAAATATTCAGGAACATGAGGCTACAGAAATTTGTTCAAAGCATAGAGAGATTTTTAAGGATTTTATAGAAGACACATTAAATCGTCATCCAGATGAACAACCTGGACATCCTGTTTATACGTTTAAGCTTGAAAATAGAGAACTTGAAAAGCAAGTAACTAAAATCAAGGAGCATTTGCAAGAATTCGAAGCAGATGATCAAAGTGAAAATAGATTGAAGTTACTCGGTGATTGTAATCTTTTAATGGATATCAGAAAGCATTATGAACGAAAAGAACAGCTCCTCTTCCCATATTTAGAGAAATACGGCATATATGGCCCAACAAATATGATGTGGAAGATTGATGATTTTATTGTAGACGCGATAAAAGATGCAAAAAGAATGCTTGTCGAATATGATGGGAATAAACAATCCGTTGTGGAGGTCATCAACTTTTTTACCGATCAAATTGACGAAATGATTTATCGTGAAGAAAATATCCTCTTTCCAATGTCGTTAAATAATTTAACAGAGGACGAATGGTTAAAAATTGCTCAAGAAAGTGATGAAATCGGTTTTTGTTTGGTTTCTCCCGAAGATTGGAAGCCTGAGCGAAGTGTGATTGATGATGAGCAAGTGGCGTCAAAAGGATTTATTAAAATGGAAACAGGTATCCTGTCCTTAAAACAACTTGAATTATTATTAAACCATTTACCGGTAGATATTACGTTTATTGATAAAGATGACGTCGTTCGCTACTTCTCAAAAGGAAAAGAGCGTATCTTTGCTAGGACGAAGGCTGTGATTGGGAGAACCGTTCAAAACTGCCATCCTCCTAGAAGTGTTCATGTCGTCGAAGATCTGCTAGATGATTTCAAAGCAGGAAGAAAAGATGTTGAAGATTTCTGGATCAAAGCAAAAGGCAAATATGTGTATATCCGTTATTTTGCGGTCCGCGATGAAGATGGGGAGTATATCGGAACGATGGAATTCTCTCAAAATATTGCTCCAATCCAAGAAATTGAAGGGGAAAAGCGGATTTTATCATAGGGAACATGAAAAATGCTGACATTTTGATGTCAGCATTTTTATGGTACATTGACAAACTCTGTAAATGCAACTTCTTCTCCATTTGCAACAAGAACGCCATGATTGTTCCCATTCAATGTAACTTTTATTTCGTTTGTACCAGATGGTAAAAAGTCCAGATGATAGTATTGCCCATATAAACGATTTACTTTTTCACCGTTTAAATAAATATGGGCGTGCCCTTCATTGTAGGTGGTTTCCTTAGTACCAGCCTTCTTCGGTTCAAATGTGAAATTTTCAGTATGAATTTCTAACAACCATGTTCCGGAAGGGTCTTTTATTACTGAACCAGAAATGGTAGGAGCAAGATGTGAAGGAGGAATAATGATTTGGTTTTCTTGATGCATCATTTCATGGTTACCGGCACTATAGTGGCTGCTCTGATTGTGAAAATATACCATCAATGAAACAGTCCCAAAAATAACAAAAAAACTAATGATTCTATACATAGCCCCCTCCTCATTCAAGAACTAATAGGTGAACTTTGTTTATCTTTTCGTTGTTTAATGAAATAGCCAATTATGAATAACAATAATCCGGATGCAAGAAATGCTAAGTCGTAGGCTAAAGCGTTGGGGTCCCCAGGCTTAACACGGTGGATCTGAAGGAGATGATGATTGACAATCCCCTCAACCATATTAAACACGCCACCCCCGATTAAAAACCAACCAACAAGCAAATGAACTCCCTTTGATAGATTGCTTGGATTTCCTGCCAGCCATAACAGTACACCACCAATGATAAGGGTGATTGTAACAGCAAAATGAAAAATACCATCACTCATGATTTGCCCTGGTCGATCTGTAGCCATATATACACTATGCCACTGTAATAACTGATGAAAAATAATCCCATCAAGTGCCCCTAAAAATCCAAAACCAAAAATAAAACTCCCTGTATTAATCAGTCTTCTTCTAGTATTTGTAGTCAAGATACGTCTCCTCTCTTTCTCTTTTGAACATTAATCTATTTTGTCCCTTTTGCTAGATTTATAAACAGTAACCTAGTAGGAAACTACTATTTTGATTTAAGAGAGAAGGAATCGTGCCCGATTGCCGGGGGAATATCAGTAAAGGGGAACGCAAGGGTAGGAATCGTGCCCGATAGCACGAGAAAGATTGGTAAAGGGGAACGCAAGGGGAGGAATCGTGCCCGATAGCACGAGAAAGATTGGTAAAGGGGAACGCAAGGGAGGAAATCGTGCCCGATAGCACGAGAAAAAGATTGGTAAAGGGGAACGCAAACGGTAGAATCATACCCATTGGCAAGTACTTCCCTAAAAAAGGTAACGCAAACAAAAATGCCTCTCAACTCACACCCCTAAAAATAAAAAAGAACCATCATTTCCATCACTGAATGATTGGTTCTTATGTTTATTGCGGTATAAGTGATCTTTTTTCGTTTTTGTCATTCTTGTTTGCATGTCGAATCCTACAAATGGGCTTCTTCCGTTTTCAGGATTTCGTTTTCCTTCGCGAACAAGCTTCTCGCGAATTTTTCTAGCTTTAGATTTCGCCATCCTCTATCACCTCTTCATCAAATGTGCCTTGGCGTGTTTGCGCCCGATTTTTTTAAAACCCGCGCGATATGGGTCACAAAGACGTTGCCACAGGGACGTGGCGTCCTTAGTCTTTGATCCTATACTCGAAAAATTCCCTTTGAAAAATCGTGGCATCCGCCGGAGGCTTTAACTTTATTCAGTCAGCAGCTGAATAAAGTTAATTATTTACATCTTCAGTATACATGTTTTCCCACATCACTTCCATATAGAAATTTTCAATAAAAATAGGCATTCTCCCATACAGATGCAAATGCCCAGAATAGGATATATACGACAAACAATTTGGGGAGGTGTCGGTATTGACTGATGAGAAAGAAAAAGATACCCGTGATGAGCAGGAGAACCAACGAGTAGATTCGTGGGAATTTTTCTGGGGAAGAAGACCAAGGTCCGAAGAGGAATCAATTGAAGAAGAGTAATATGCCTAGTGCAAAATTAAAAATAGGTCGCTTGGATTGTTTTGATCCACGCGGTCTTTTTTTAATCTAAAAATATGGCATAATAAGAGCAAGCATAATTCGGAGGATTTCCATGCAGGAAAAAATAGTAGATATTTTACTAAATTATGAGGCATATGCAGTAATCATAAGCCTGTTTCTAAATATCGTGATTAGCATATTTGGAGTTCTTCCAAGCGTATTTATTACTGCTGCTAATCTCCTTGTCTTCGGTGTTTGGAAAGGGACTTTCATCTCTTTTATCGGAGAGGTTGTGGGTGCGATTGTGGCATTTTGGTTATACCGTAAAGGATTTAAAAGGTTCATCGATAAGAAGAAACACGAACATTCGCTTATCAATAAACTTCTTTCCGCAAAAGGGAAAGAAGCATTCATGATGATTCTACTATTACGTTTCTTCCCTTTTATTCCTTCAGGGGTGGTTACCTTTACAGCAGCAATTGGTGATGTGAGTTTTATCATCTTTCTATTCGCAAGCTCGCTAGGGAAGCTTCCTTCCTTACTTATTGAGGCGTACTCGGTGCACAATGTCACTGCTGGAACAATGGAAGGGAAAATTATTTTAACAATGGTTTCAATTGTTGGAATCCTCTATATTTGGGCTAAACTAGTAAGAAAGAAAAATACATAGAGATAGTTACATAGAAATGAGGGGTGGATTGGAGATGCAAAAACAACGTATTTTAATTGTGGAAGATGAAGAGAAGATTGCAAGGGTATTGGAGTTGGAATTGACATATGAAGGCTATGAAACTGGGAAAGCCTTCGATGGTAGTACAGGGTTACAACTGTTTCTAGAAGAATCATGGGATTTGGTCCTACTAGATATCATGCTTCCGGGCATCAGTGGAATTGAGGTGCTTAGACGTATTCGTGCTGCAAACTCAGCTACACCGGTCATTCTTTTGACTGCAAAAGACTCCGTAGAGGACAAGGTCTCTGGCCTTGATTTGGGAGCTAATGATTATGTGACAAAGCCCTTTCAAATAGAAGAACTGCTTGCCCGTATTCGAGTAGCACTTCGAAGTAAACCTGCTCATTTAACTTCCGGTCAAGAACAAACCGAAGACTGGTTACGTGTGGGGGACTTAAAACTTAATGAAGGAACATATGAGGTCATTCGTAGAGACGATGCAATAGAGCTAACACCAAGAGAATTTGATCTGCTTGCCTATTTAATGAAGCATCCAAGACAGGTGTTGAATCGGGAGCAATTATTAAATGCGGTTTGGGGTTATGACTATTACGGGGATACCAATATAGTGGATGTGTATATCCGATATTTACGAAATAAAATGGATAAGCCATATGACGAGCCATTAATTCACACAGTACGTGGCGTCGGCTATGTGATGAAGGAATCAAAATGAAACTAAGAACAAAGATTAATTTATTCACGGCTGTTTTGTTTATCATTTTGTTAATCCTAATTAATGTTGCGTCTTTTTTTACGTTTAGGCATATGATGTTCCAAAATGAAGTTGAGCGCACACATGCCGAAGCTGTGCATGCTTTAAATGGGATATCCAAATCAATAGATACAATACAGGCACAGACCTTACTTACTACATATATGCCGATTAACGGAATGCTTCGAGTAGTGCACCCGGATGGCGAGGTCGGTCCAAGAGCATATGTCCCAGAGCAGAAAGTGTTAAAAGATTTTCCAACCACCTACCAAAAATCAGAACGTAAACAAGTTGTTAATTATGATGGAAGACCCTACGCTTTTACTTCATTGCCAATCATTTGGAAAAATGGGGAAGTGGCTGAACTTCAGATGGTGGAAGATTTATCACAGACAGCTGCAAACTTGAAAACATTAAGTCTCGTCTTACTTGCTGTAACGATAATTGCAACCATACCTGTTATCGTTTCAACTAGGGTATTGAGTAATGTGATTACAAAGCCTATTACAGCGATGATTCAAACGATGCGGGAAATTCGCAAAAGCGGTCAATATAAACGGATTCGATTAACAAATGAATCGAACGATGAATTGCATGAAATGGGTCAAACCTTTAATGAAATGATGGATTTATTAGAAGTAAACTACGAAAAACAGGAGATTTTTGTCTCAAATGCGTCTCATGAGTTAAAAACACCATTAACCGTTATTGACTCTTATTCAAGTCTTTTAAAACGGAGGGGGCAGACAGACCCAAAACTTTTTCAAGAAGCAGTGGATGCGATACAATCCGAAGCCATTCATATGAGGGAATTAACTCAGCAGCTATTATTAATGGCAAAACATGATGAGCAATGGAAACTACAGATGGAAAACATTCCTCTACTGCAGCTAGTTGATGAGTCGGTAACTTCTTTCCGAGAGGGCTACAAACGCGACATTTCAATCATTGTGGAAGAAGAATCCATTGTAAAAACTGATAAGCAAAAGCTTAAACAAGTATTTTATATTTTAATGGATAATGCTCTAAAATACAGCGAAAAACCTGTGATTGTAGTGATTGGTAAGGAAAGGAATCAATCAAGCATAAAAATTATTGACCAAGGGATTGGGATTCCGTCACAGGATGTTGGAAAAGTATTTGATCGTTTTTACCGTGTTGATAAAGCTAGAGCGAGAAAAACAGGAGGCTATGGATTAGGACTTTCACTTGCAAAAGATTTGGCAGATGCAATCGGGGCGAAACTTGTTCTCGAAAGTGTTGAAGGGGAAGGAACGACAGCCAATATTCTGCTATCCAATGAGGATTCTCATTAATTTCTCATAAAATGCCGGTATTATAGTAGATAAAACGAAATCAATGGAGTGAGTGTAATGAAAAAAGGGACACTTCCTAAAAGTCTACTCGCTGTAGCAGGTATTATTATTGCAACTTTTGTGATTTGGCAGCTAACAAAGACCTTTACATCTGCAGAACCTTTAACTGAAAAGGATGCCGTTGACCTTGTAGAAAAGATGTATAGCGGTGAAAACACAGAAGTGAGCCGTGAAGGAGACATTTATAAAATTAAATTTGAAATAGAATCTGGCATTTATGAAATAGATGTTAATCGGAAATCGGGTGACGTTACTAACCTCACTCAAATTTCACATGAACCTCGGGAAAAAACAGAGGCTGAGATTCGAGATATCTTAGCCAAAGAGAAGGCCGGAGAAATTAAAACGATTGAAAAGAAGAATGAACAAGATAAAGCTTATTATTATGCAACTGTTACAAAAGACAAAACAGAAGCAACTTATAAATTAGAAACAACGACAGGTAAGATTGTGGATGTTGTAGTAAATAAGCAGCAACAACAGACACCACCTGAAACAAAGCCAAATAGCCAAGAGCCTGCACAACGTATCTCTGAGCAACAGGCAATTGAGCTTGCTCTAAAACAGGTAAATGGTGCTGTGGATGATGTTGAACTTGAAGAAGAAGCGGGCCAGCTCTATTACTTTATCGAAATTGAAGATGCCGGGGAAGAAGAATTCACCGTACAAGTTCATGCGATTTCTGGTGAAGTCAAAGCGATTATCTCAGAAGATTAATTCTTAGAAAAACTCATATGTTTCTCATCAATTTCTCATTTTATTATCTGAGTTTCCTCATTTTCATTGTCTATGATTAAGATAGTTCAAATAAAGGAGGAAACAAAAATGAAGAAAAAACTTGTGGTACTAGGAATCGTTGGAGCAGTTGTATTAGGAGGAGCAGTAGGAGTTGGTGCATTTGCAAAGGAAGCTGAAGTTCCATCTAAACAAGCTGAAGAAATTGCAATTCAAGAGGTAAAAGGAGCACATGTTGAAAAAATTGAACTAGAACGCGAAAACGGAGAGCTTGTTTATGAAGTTGAGCTAGAGGACGAATATGGTGACGATCTAGAGGTAGTAGTCAATGCAGCTACTGGTAAAGTAGTGAGAGTTGAGGATGATCTCGACGATGTCGATCGAGTTACTTCTCAACAAGCCGTTTCATCTGTAAAGATTTCAAAAGAACAGGCCATTTCAATTGTAACGAAAGATACCCCAGGTAAAATTGTTGAAATTGAGCTAGATGATGATAACCATTATGAAATTGAAATGATATATGATGGTAAAGAAGTCGAAATGGAGATTTCTGCAATAGACGGAACAATCTTAGAGAAGGAAATAGATGATCGTGACGACGATGACAGAGACTAAATTATTGTAAAGAAGAGGCCAGAACTTAAATTCTGTCCTCTTTTTTTATTTAGGTTCTTTTCTAAAAGCTTGTTGTTTTTATATGTAGGTGCTTTCCGCTCTAGGTACTCGATTTCCGCGGGCGATCCGCAAGCATCCTCGCTTAACTGCGGGTCTCGCCTGGCTCGTTATTCCCGCAGGAGTCTCGTACCATCCTGAAATCACTGAATGTACAATTATATATCCTTTGCATAATCGGATTACGGAAATAGCCTTTATTTATATATTTACAAACTCTCACATGTTTCTCATCAATTTCTCATTTTATTATCTGAGTTTCCTCATTTTAGTTGTCTATGATTAAGATAGTTCAAATAAAGGAGGAAACAAAAATGAAGAAAAAACTTGTGGTACTAGGAATTGTTGGAACAGTTGTATTAGGAGGAGCAGTAGGAGTTGGTGCATTCGCAAAGGAAGCTGAAGTTCCATCTAAAAAAGCTGAAGAAATTGCGATGCAAGAGGTAAAGGGAGCAAATGTGAAGGAAGTTGAGCTTGAGCACCAGAATGGAGAGCTTATTTACGAAGTTGAGCTTGAAGGTACACATGATGACGATGTTGAGGTAGACATCAATGCAACTACAGGTAAAGTTGTGAAAGTAGATGATAATCGTGATGACGACAATGTAAAGGTACAAAATAACGTAACATCTGGAACAGTTGTAAAAGCGGATGATGATGACGATGTTAATGTAAAAAACAATGTATCTTCTGAAAAAGTTGTAAAAGTAAATGCTGATCGTGACGACGACCGAGTTACTTCTCAAAAAGCTGTTTCATCAGTGAAAATTTCAAAAAAACAAGCTATTTCAATTGCAACTAAAGACACACCAGGTAAAATTGTTGAAATTGAGCTAGATGATGATAACCATTATGAAATTGAAATGATATATGATGGAAAAGAAGTCGAAATGGAGATTTCTGCAGCAGACGGAACAATTTTAGAGAAGGAAATTGATGACCTTGACGATGACAGAGACTAAATTTTATAAAAAGAGTGGCCAGAACTGCATTTAACGCGTTCAGATTTGAAGTGCCAAGCAGTAAGCGTGAATTCACAAACGGATTCACGTTTAATTTTTTTGATAAATTAACGTTTAATGCGGCTATTATAATAAATAGTTCAAATTCGTATCACGTTATAGGAATTACTTGACTTCGGACACACCCGCGACGATTTCGCCATAGCAAGTCCGAAGAACGCTAATCTTCGGACACACTCACAACGATTTCGCCCTCACAAGTCCGAAGATCCCTAACCTTCGGACACACCCTCGACGATTTCGCCCTCGCAAGTCCGAAGATCCCTAACCTTCGGACACACCCACAACGATTTCGCCATGGCAAGTCCGAGGATCCCTAATCTTCGGACACAAATACAACGATTTCGCCAACTCAAGTCCGAAGATACTTACCCTTCGGACACACCCTCGACGATTTCGCCATAGCAAGTCCGAAGATCGCTAATCTTCGGACACACTCACAACGATTTCGCCAACCCAAGTCCGAAGATTGCTAATCTTCGGACGCACTCACAACGATTTCGCCCTCGCAAGTCTGAAGATACTAAACCTTCGGACACCCCCACAACGATTTCGCCCTCGCAAGTCTGAAGATACTAAACCTTCGGACACATCCTTGATGATTTCGCCATAGCAAGTCCGAAGATCCCTAACCTTCGGACACCCCCACAACGATTTCGCCAACCCATGCTCGAAGATACTTAACCTTCAGACACACCTACAATGATTTCGCCCTGACAAGTCCGAAGATCGCTAATCTTCGGACACACTCACAACGATTTCGCCCTCGCAAGTCTGAAGATACTTAACCTTCGGACATGCCCGTAAGGATTTCGCCCTCGCAAGTCCGAAATACTCAACCTTCTTTGACACCCCCGCGATTTAATGACCGTAACGACGCCCCCGTGAAGATGACAGAAACTAATACCTAAAACAAATGAGGCCAGGGCAATCCTGACCTCATTTTTATTACATATTTTCTTCAAAAACATCAGTTACATCATGTGGACCATATGATTGATTGGAGGGGATGACTAGTGTGATGTCTGTAGCAGGATAATAAGAAGAAGCAAAACTTACTCCAGGATCATACCCCATCACATGATATTTATAAATCTCAGATTCTCTTTTAGAAATCCATACCCCATAGCCATAAAATTCATCATCCTCAGTATGTACGTGAGGTGTTAAAAGCAGGTTAGTAGTTTCCTTGCTTACTAATTTATGGCCAAAGAGAGCATCCCAAAATTTCATCATGTCGGGTGCAGTGACAAATGCTCCACCATCTGATCCTCCCTTAATCGGAATGGAGTACATATTTGTTCGCCATGTTCCATCTTCTTCGTTATCGATATACCCTATTGCTGTGTTTTTCGGAAGATTATCGAGAGAATAGTATCCCGAGCCCTCCATATCACATGGTTTAAAAACATTCTCAATCACATAATCTGTAAATGATTTCCCGGTTTTCTGCTCAATGATTAACCCTAATAAAATATAGCCGGCATTGTTATAGTGAAATCTTTCACTAGGTTCAAACATCATACTGTTACTCTGGAACAATGGAAGAAAATCCTTCAATTCACGAATTAGGTACATCGGATTATCTTTCCAAAGCTCCTCAAAATCATCCATTACGGCTTCATCAAAATAATCAGGGACACCGGAAGTATGAGTTAATAAATGGTGGATGGTAATATTCTCAGCGAAATTTGGAAACTCAATATTCAAGCAATCTCTTAATCGTGTATCAAATGTTACGAAACCTTTTTCAACAAGCTGGCACACTGCGATGGCGGTAAAAAGTTTGCAGCCAGATGCGATTCCAAACCTTGTATTGATCTTGTTCTCTAGTTCTTCAGCTCTATTGGAAAAGCCGTAAGCTGACTGGATCATTATTTCATCGTGTTGTTTGGCAAGAACAACTCCGGAAAACGTACTTTGGCTACAAAATTCATTTATTTTACTGTTTAAGTCTGAATTTAAAGTATTCATTCAATTAACTCCTTAGTCATATTCCAATTGGCTTTTGCAACAAACAACAATTATATTCAGGGACTCTATTAAACACTATCATAATTTTCTAGTTATATGTCGAAAGAATATTCAAACGGTACAAGTATCCTAAATTTAAAGATGAGTAATATTTATGCCTCGGTAAAATATAGTAAGTGAGGATAGTATAAGGAGGAGAATACATGACCTATCTTTTGCTATTAATTGGATTTGCATTATTAATAAAAGGTGCAGACTATTTTGTTGAAGGTTCCTCAAAAATTGCTGGACTTATGAACGTTCCTCCGATTCTCGTCGGGCTTACCATTGTTGCGTTCGGAACAAGTTCACCAGAAGCAACGGTAAGTATTATTGCGGCTATCGAAGGCAATGCCGATGTGGCAGTTGGAAATGTGGTCGGAAGTAATATCTTTAATATCACGTTCGTTGTTGGGATAACAGCCATGATTAACCCGCTGAAAGTTGAGAATGCAACGATTCGAAAAGAAATTCCCTTTACATTTTTGGCGAGCATTGCCCTATTTGTATTGATGGGTGATCTGGCATTACAAAATGCAACTGTTAATACTATTTCACGTACTGAAGGGATCCTCCTCCTCCTCTTTTTTAGTGTGTTTTTGTACTACATTATTGAGGTGGCTCGAAATAATCGTAATTCTGTAGTGGCTGAAACGACAGAAAAAAAATGGGGCAAAAATATTGCATTAACACTCGGTGGCTTAGCAGCAATCATTTTTGGTGGAGATTTAGTGGTAGATAACAGCATAAAAATTGCCTACTCATTTGGAATGAGTGAAACATTAGTTGGCTTAACTATTGTAGCCGTTGGAACTTCCTTGCCAGAGCTTGTGACATCAGTTACTGCAGCCATAAAAAAACAAAGTGAAATAGCATTAGGAAATATCGTTGGAAGCAATATCTTTAACATCTTCTTTGTACTTGGAGCTTCTTCAGTTATTTCACCATTACCGGTCGACGGTAAAATTTTCATAGATGTCATGGTAATGCTTATTTTAACAATCGTACTATTTGTATTCTCTCGAACAGAATTCAAGATTGCCAAATCTGAAGGAGGTATCCTTACAGTCGCTTACATTGCCTATATGGTATTTATCATATTAAGAGGTTAAATTTCACCGTGTAATGCGGTGTTTTTTATTTCAAATATATAGATTATTAGATGAAAAATATGTGAACTAAAGTAATATAAGAGTTAACAAAGCAGATTTATATTTTATTTCAAAACAGGGGGAAAGTTGATGTACAAACTCCGAGGTCACCATCTTTTTTGCCTTTTAGGTTATAGGGGAATGGGTTATTCCAGAGAGTACGTGGAAAATATGACGATTGTTCACCAGACCCTTAGAAACAATCCGAGGACACTTATTCAGATTGTTAAAGGACCAGATCATCTATGCGAGAAGTACCCGAATACGGGTGAATACCATTGCCAAAATGCGTCCATTTTCGAAAGGGATGCTATGATTTTAGAAAGAATGGGACTTCGAGTCGGACAAATTTTAAGATGGGAAGACATTGAAAATAGAATCAAAAAGCATGTCATTCCTGCAGACATTCAAACAGTGTGTGAATCTTGCTCATGGCGCTCCTATGGCGTCTGTGAAGAAGGGGTAAAGGAAATGATTGAAGGTAAAGGACTACGTGAAGTGAAATAAAGCAAAAAAAATGCCTACTACTAGTAACGGGTTCTGTATTGAAGTACAGAACTAAAAATAAAAGGGGAAATTGCAAGTTAAATCTCATACAAAAAAACACCGTATTAATTTCGGTGTTTTTTGTGTATTTATTCTTATTTAACGAAAGTACCTGTTAGTTTCTGTAGTAATTTAACTGATTTATTACCTCATTTAATACACTACATACTGGGGACTCTAAGTGCTTTACTTACTTA